>NZ_JANRHN010000005.1:0-180264 GCF_024733745.1 Bacteroides sp. ET225
AAATATATATATCCAGCCTGGATATGAATTTTCTGTAAAGTCCGGCGGTTTTTTTATGGTCAGAATACGCCTTTGCCGGATGCAGACTGTTTGAGTTCGGAGATGGTTTTTCGGAATACGGGATGAAGCAGGCCACCCGCTATTTCGCTCAGCGGAGTCATGACAAACGCTCGTTCCGTCATCAGCGGATGCGGAAGTACAAGTTCCGGAGAGTTAAAAACAATGTTGTCATACAGAAGCAGATCAATGTCTATCACCCGGTCGGAATAAACGCCCTTCACGGACTTTTTGCTGCGTCCCATCGCTTTTTCTATGTCTTGTGTGAGGTGCAGTACTTCCAGCGGGGGGAAAGCCGTTTCTACGCATGCCGCTGCGTTCAGAAAGCTGTTTTCCGAGTCGAATCCCCAGGGGGCGGTTTCATAAAAAGAAGAAAGGGAAACAACTTTCCCTATCTTCTCTTTTATTGCTTCTATGGCTCTGAGCATGTTTTGCTTTTTGTCGCCCAGATTGGTGCCTAATCCTAAATAAACTTTTGACACGTCACCGTCATTTATCGAGAATCAACATAGCGTCCCCATACGTGCCGAAGCGATAGTCTTCCTTGAGCGCCACATCGTAGGCATGCATGACAAGTTCGTATCCTCCGTATGCACATACCAGCATCAGCATGGTGGAAAGCGGCATGTGGAAGTTTGTAACCATGGCGTTAGCTACAGAGAATTCGTAAGGAGGGAAGATGAACTTGTTGGTCCACCCTTCGAACTCTTTCAGATGGCCGTCTGTGCCCACCGCCGTTTCGATGGTGCGCATGACGGTAGTTCCTACGGCACACACCTTGTTTCCCCGGTCTTTGGCCTCGTTGACAATCCGGCAGGCTTCGGCATTGACAAACATCTGCTCCGAATCCATCTTGTGTTTGGTAAGATCTTCCACATCGATGTCGCGGAAATTGCCGAGCCCGGCGTGCATGGTGATGAAGGCAAAATCTATTCCTTTGATTTCCATGCGCTTCATCAGCTCGCGGCTGAAATGGAGTCCGGCTGCAGGAACGGTTACTGCCCCTTCATTTCTGGCGAATATGGTCTGGAAACGTTCTTCGTCGAGCGGTTCTGCCGGACGGTGTATGAATGGAGGCAATGGCGGTTCTCCCAAGGCATAGAGTGCTTTCTTGAATTCGTCGTGCGGCCCGTCATAAAGGAAACGGAGCGTGCGTCCGCGCGAAGTGGTATTATCGATAACTTCGGCTACCATCGAGTCGTCGTCGCCGAAATAAAGCTTGTTTCCGATACGGATTTTCCGTGCGGGGTCTACCAGTACGTCCCACAAGCGGAGTTCTTCGTTCAGTTCGCGGAGCAGAAATACCTCGATTCTGGCTCCCGTCTTTTCCTTGTTTCCGTACAAACGTGCAGGAAATACTTTTGTGTCATTAAAGATAAAAGCATCCTTGTCATCAAAGTAGTTCAGAATATCCTTAAAAATGACATGTTCTATTTCGCCTGTTGACTTGTGTACAACCATCAGGCGCGATTCATCCCTGTACTTTGCCGGGTAAAGAGCGATTTTCTCTTCCGGCAGCTTGAATTTGAATTGTGACAGTTTCATCTTCTTCCTTTCTTTCCTTAATCGTTTATAACATCTATTTCTTGTTGGTTGAGCCATTGCTCGAAGTCGTCCACCTTCATGCAGTTTTCCAGCTTCACATCACCCACACGTGTGCGTATCAGTCCGGTCAGGTGCGCTCCGCTTTCAAGCGCTTCGCCGATGTCGCGCGCCAGTGCCCGTATGTAGGTTCCTTTGCTGCATACCACGCGTATCTTTATTTCGGGCAGGTTGCATTCCAGCAGTTCAATTTCGTCGATGACAAGAACTTTAGGTTTCAGTTCCACTTCATCACCTTTTCTTGCCAGGTCGTAGGCACGCTTCCCGTCGATCTTGCATGCTGAGAATGCCGGCGGAATCTGCTCGATTGTGCCGACAAATTTTTTCAGCGCTTCTTCCACCGCTTCTTTTGTGATGTGCTCTGTAGGGTATACAGCGTCTATTTCTTTCTCAAGATCAAACGACGGTGTGGTGGCACCTAGCTGAAGGGTGGCGATATATTCTTTGGTATGATGCTGAAACTCTTCGATGCGCTTCGTTGCTTTTCCGGTACAGATTATCATCACGCCGGTTGCCAGCGGGTCGAGCGTTCCTGCATGACCGACCTTTATCTTTTTTACTCCCAGCTTTCTGCTGATATGGTATCTTATTTTATTGACAACCGCGAACGATGTCCATCGGTACGGCTTGTCGAAATACAGCACTTCTCCTTCCTTGAAATTCATCAAACCAATTCTAAATTATAACCCATTAATATCATGGCAAGTATTATTCCTCCTACGATAATCCGGTACCATCCGAAAGCTTTGAATCCGTATCTGGTGACAAAGTTGATGAAGAATTTGATGGCCAGCATCGCCACGATGAAAGCTACTACGTTTCCTACTATCAGCGCAGTGAGATTGGAGGTTATGATTTCAATGCCTCCGTCCATGAAAAGTTTGGCCATTTTATATACGGTGGCCGCAAACATGGTAGGAACTGCCAGGAAGAATGAAAATTCTGCCGCGGCTTTCCGTGTGAGCTTCTGTGCCATACCTCCTACGATGGTGGCCATGGAGCGTGACACGCCCGGTATCATTGAGATACATTGGAAAAGTCCGATGATGAAGGCGCGCTTTTCGGTCATTTGGGTATTTTCTTTTCCGTTTCCGAATATTTTGTCGCAGAACAGCATGAATACGCCTCCCACGATCAGCATGACTGCTACTACCGTTACGCTTTCAAGCATTTCGTCGATGAAGTCGCTGAAAAGCAGACCAAGAACGGCCGCCGGAATGAAAGCTACCAGAAGTTTCCAGTAAAAGTCATACTTGTGGAGAAAACGTTGCAATGCGCCGCTTCCTTCGGGAACCGGTGTGTGGTTCAGCCGGAAAAAGCGTTTCCAGTAAAGCACTACAACCGACAGGATGGCACCGAACTGGATGATAAAGGTAAATGCCTTTACGAACTCGGTGCTTTTTACTCCCAGCATGTTCTGTGCTATAATCATGTGTCCGGTTGAAGATACCGGAAGAAACTCGGTCAGTCCCTCAACAATCGCAATGATGATTGTCTGCAATAAATTCAAATCCCCTTCCATCATTTATCTGTTTTATTCGTTGTGTCTATATTGTCTGTTGTTTTGTCCGACGGTTTGCGCAGGATTCCGTAGATCATCGAGATAAATCCGATGAAGCATACGGCTGGCGCTACTTTGATGCGGCGTGCACTGAATATGTCCGGCTGAAAAGTAGTTTCTGTTGATCCGGGACCTGACATCAGCAGAAAGCCGATGATAATGACAATCATCCCTGCCGCAAGCAGGATGAAGTTTGTCTTGTCGAAGGCAAATTTTTTTCTGTCCATATTGTTTCTTGTTTTTATTGTTTTCTTTTGGAGTGCGTCTTGAATTTATAAGTTGTAAAGGTCGCCCACCTTCATCCTGAGGTATTTGTTGATGGAAAAGTAGGCGCAGAGCGAAGTGATGGCGATTCCGAACACGAACACCGCACCCATAACGGTCAGCATTACCGCAGGGGTGATGATTTCCAGCAGTCCCCTTTCGTATTTCACCAGAAAATAAGCCATGCCTATCAGCAGCGCGTCAGCCATGGCCGAGGCCAAAACTCCTATCCATATGTGTCTTGTCATGAAAGGCCTGCGGATGAACGACCAGCTTGCTCCCACCAGTTTCATGGTATGGATGAGAAAACGTTTGGAATAAATGCCCAGTCGTATCGTATTGTTGATGAGCGCAAACGAGATGAAGGTCAGCAGCGCGGCCAGTCCGAGAAGAAAGAAACTGATTTTCTTGATGTTCCGGTTCACCGAATCCATCAGTTCTTCGGGATAGTTCACTTCCATCACCTTCTTGTTTGCAAGCAGTTCTTCCTGAATCCATTTCAGGCTGTCGGTGTTGGCATAAGCTGAGTTCAGCTTGATTTCGATGGATGCCGTGAACGGATTGTATCCCAGAAACTCGGCCGGGTCGGTTCCCATCGCTTCCGTCTGTTCCTTCAGAGCCTGCGCCTTGGATATGTATGTGGTCTGTTTGACGAAAGGCTTCTGTTCGAGTTTCTTCTGGAAGCTGATGATTTCCGGTTCTTTCATGTCGTCGCTGAGCACAACAGAGCAGGAAATGTTTTCGCGCACGTATACAGAAAGGTTGTTTGCGGTCATTACAAAGAAGACCACCATTCCGAGCAGCATCAGCACCAGCATCGTGCTGATGCATGAAGTGATGAACTGCATGTCGAAAAATGTTCCGTTTTTTCTGCTCATACTTATTTCTTTCTAAATACATAAATGATAGAGCTGCTGCGTTCTTTCGTTGCCAGCGAGCTGAACAATCCTTCTGTTCCGCTTGCCATTCCTTTCAGGAAAGGCAATGCACTTTTCTTGTATTTTTCACTCAGCATGGACACATAGAATGCGTCGAGCGGCATCGGGAGGAATTTGGTAAGAATAAAACCATGTTTGGCTCCGAATTGTTGCATAACGGCCGGAGAAAAATGCCATAAATGCCGCGGCACATCGTATGCTGCCCACATTTCTTTGTATTTTTTTGCGTCGAACGAGGTCGGGTTCGGAACAGCCACCACCAGTATGCCTCTGTCTTTCAGAATGCGGTTCAATGTTTCCCATGTTTCATTGAGGTGTTCCAGATGCTCCATGACGTGCCAGAGCGTAATGACGTCAAACGACTTGTCCTCTTTCTGCTCCAGCGTTTCGGGAGGATCTATGTCGAGGCCGAAATGTTCTTTGGCGAATGCCCGTGCCTGGGGGCTTTTCTCGATGGCTGAAACCCGCCAGCCTTTTTTCTTCATATAATGAGGGAAGTAGCCCGTGCCTGTGCCTATGTCGAGCAGGATTCCGCGGCTCAGCCCGCTGTGCCGCTTGATGAGGCGTGCCTTGCGTGCGAGCATAAAGCGGCGCACCCAGTGATAGATACGGTTTGTGAGGCCCTTGTTCGTGTCACTGTGTGAAATATAGTCGGGTGATTCGTAGTAGCGTCCGATTTCGTTTTCGGCAGGAAATGATTGCGTGAACAGAAAACCGCACTTCTTGCATCGCCAAATGTCGAATGATTCCCCCGTGGCATAATGATCTATGCACGTCATTTCCTTTTCAAAATGATTCTCTCCGCAGAGCGGACATTTGTCTATATTTCGTAGATTCACTTTAATCCCTAATTTCTTGCAAAGAAACAAATAAAATGAGCATGGGTCGTTTTTCTTTAAAAGTTTTTAAGAGATTCGGTGGTTTTCAGCAGGTTTTTATTATCTTCGCCCTCATTATTGAAACAGATATTGATATGATATGGGAAATAAAAAACTGACACGCTCGAACAACCGCATGATTGCGGGAGTTTGTGCAGGAATTGCGGATTACTTTAACTGGGACATAACGCTGGTGCGTATCGTATATGTGCTGCTTACTTTCTTCACGGTATTTTCCGGAGGCATTGTCTACCTCGTTTTGTGGCTGATCATGCCGGAGGCCCCTCGGAGCGTGGAGTAAGAAGTTGACCCGGGAAGTCTTCCGGCCTGGCCGCCCAAGTCGGTTGACTTGCCGGCACAAATTGAAAAGCTTCCCGGGTCAGAATTTTTGGTCATTCGGTTATCTCCACGCCTTTCAGTGTAGCCGAACTTGCTTCGGTAATGCGTACCTTCACGAAGTCGCCGATACGGTGTGTGCCGCGGTCGAATACAACAACCTTGTTTTGTTCGGTACGTCCGAAGAGCTGTTCTTTCGAGCGTTTCGACACTCCTTCGGCAAGCACTTCGAATGTCTTGCCTACATCTTTTGCGTTGCTTTCTGCCGAAAGTCTGTTCTGAAGTTCGATGAGTTCGTTCAGCCGGCGGATTTTCACATCCTCCGGAACATCGTCCGGCAGGTGTTTAGATGCGTATGTGCCCGGACGTTCAGAATATTTGAACATGAAAGCGGAGTCGTATGCACACTCGCGCATGAGCGAGAGCGACATCTGGTGGTCTTCTTCCGTTTCCGAGTGGAATCCGGAGAAGATGTCTGTGCTCAGACCGCAGTCGGGAATGATGCGCCGGATGGCTTCCACCCGTTCCAGATACCACTCACGGGTATATTTGCGGTTCATCAGTTTCAGAATGCGCGAGCTTCCGCTCTGTACGGGCAGGTGGATGTGTTTGCATACGTTAGGCATTTCTGCAATCACGCGGAGCGTTTCGTCGCTCATGTCTTTAGGATGCGAGGTGGTGAAGCGGATACGCATTCCGGGCACTGCCATGGCCACGGTTTGCAGCAGAGTAGGGAAGTCCACCGTTTTTCCGTCCTTCTCGAAATGATAGGAGTTTACGTTTTGTCCGAGCAGCGTCACTTCCTTGTAGCCTTTTCTTTCGAGATCATGAACTTCGTTCAGGATGCTTTCCACATCACGGCTCCGTTCGCGCCCCCTTGTATAAGGAACGATGCAGTAGTGGCAGAAGTTGTTGCATCCACGCATAATCGAAACGAAGCCCGAAATATGGTTCCCGCAGATGCGTGAAGGGATGACGTCGCGGTAGGTTTCGCTTGTCGACAGCTCTACGTTGATGGCTTTTTCTCCGTGTTCTACCGATGCGATAAGGTCGGGGAGAGTGAGATAAGCGTCGGGGCCGGCCACAAGATCTACATGATAGTTGTCGATCAGGTTGTTTTTCACGCGTTCGGCCATACATCCCAATACTCCCACAATCAGATTCTTGCGCTTTTTCCGGAGCGAATGGAAAAATTCCAGGCGGTTCAGAATTTTCTGTTCCGCGTTGTCCCGGATGGAGCAGGTGTTCAGAAATACGGCGTCGGCTTCATCAAGCGAATCGCATGGAGAATATCCCGCCATCTGCATGATGGAGGCAACTACCTCGCTGTCAGCCACATTCATCTGACATCCGTAAGTTTCGATAAACAGTTTCTTGTTTTCGTTTTCAGTCGCAGATTTAAAGTCTGTTCCTGTAGTTTCTTTTGTCATACTGTATTTATATTAAATGATTCGGCCGCAAAGATACCTGTTTCTTGGTTAACTTCCATGAAAACGGTAGGAGATAATGGATTTTATTCGTATCTTTGACCGGAACCTCATATGATTGGCCTTATGGATTTTATAACGATATTGGTATTCATGCTGGTCATGGCGGCTGTTTTTTATCAGCGTGTGACCGACAACATCCAGAAGAAAGCTGCGAAGAAAAAAACAGCCTCTCCGCATCAGACCTTTCAGCCTGTTCAGGAAAAGCCGTTTGTGCAGACCGAAGGGGAATATTCTGTACCATCATACATATCTGTGGAAGAAGGGCTGAAAAATACTTCTGTACGGAAAAAGAAAGAACGTAAGAAACGGAATGAAATGCCGGCGGAAAGAAAGGAGCAGGGCAAAGAGAAAGGCAACGAAATACATCCGTTGCCGTCCTTGAAAAATGCTTCCGAAGCGCGCCGCGCGTTTATCTATTCCGAAATATTCAATCGCAAATATGATTGAAGATCCCTTACCTGAATAACTTTGACTGATAACACTAAAAACACATTAATACCATGAATTTCAATTTTATTTCGGCGGTTGAGGCCGCCCATGTGATAAAGAACGGGGATATTGTCGGACTTAGCGGGTTTACTCCTGCGGGAAGTCCGAAAGCTGTGATGGCAGAGGTGGCGAAAATGGCGGAAGAAAAGCATGCGAAGGGCGAGGAGTTTCAGATAGGATTGATAACTGGAGCCTCGACGGGCGATTCGTGTGACGGGACGCTTACACGCGCCCATGCCCTTAAGTTTCGCGCTCCTTATACAACTAACGCAGATTTCCGCAAAGCGGTAAACAACGGAGAAATCAATTATACTGACATTCATCTTTCGCAAGTGGCTCAGCGTTTGCGCTCCGGCTTTCTGGGTCATGTGAACGTTGCGGTGATCGAGGCCTGCGAAATAACAGAAGACGGACGGGTATATCTGACCGCCGGTGTGGGCATCACGCCAACTATTGCGCGTTTGGCCGATAAGGTGATTATCGAACTGAACGCGGCTCATAGCAAGAAACTTATCGGCATTCACGACCTGTATGAAATGGAGCGTCCGCCTTACCGCCGTCCGATTCCCATCGTGCGTCCGAGCGACCGTATCGGTCTGCCTTATGTCCAGTTGGATTTGAGCAAGCTGGTAGGCATCGTTGAAACGAACATGCCTGACGAGGCGCGCGGATTTCATGAGCCGGATGCCGTTACTGAAAAGATTGGCCAAAACGTGGCCGAATTTCTGTCGGCAGACATGAAGAGAGGAATCATCCCTTCTACTTTCCTTCCTTTGCAGTCGGGAGTAGGAAATATAGCCAATGCCGTGCTGAGCGCATTGGGAAAAGACCAAAGCATTCCGCCTTTTGAAATGTATACGGAAGTGATTCAGAATTCTGTTATCAAGCTGATAAAAGAAGGCCGGGTGAAGTTCGGAAGCACCTGCTCGCTGAGTGTGACGAATGATTGTCTGGAAGATATCTACGATAATATGGACTTCTTCCGCCATAAGCTGGTTCTCCGCCCGTCCGAAATATCCAATTGTCCGGAAGTTGTACGCCGCATCGGTGTAATAACCATGAATACGGCTATTGAGGCCGATATTTATGGCAATGTCAACTCTACGCACATCTGCGGGACGAAAATGATGAACGGTATCGGAGGCTCGGGTGATTTCACACGCAGTGCCTACATATCTATTTTTTCTTGTCCTTCAACGGCGAAAGGCGGGTGTATCAGCTCGATTGTTCCGATGGTTTCTCATCTTGACCATAGCGAGCACTCGGTCAATGTGATCATAACTGAACAGGGTGTGGCTGATTTGCGCGGAAAGAGTCCGATGGAACGTGCAAAATCCATTATTGAGAATTGTGCGCATCCCGACTACAAGCAGTTGCTTTGGGATTACCTGAAGATTTCTACCAAAGGACAGACTTGCCATTGCCTGTCGGCTGCATTGGGAATGCATCAGGTGTTCCTGAAGAAAGGGGATATGCGTCTGACCGACTGGGCTGACTTCCCTGCATGATTTTTTGTTTGAACGCAGAAAGGCAAAGAATCCCGGATGCCCGTCTTTCTGCGTTCAAACAGTTTTCAGTTCTCTTTAAATGCTTCCATGATGGCTGTAGGACGGCCGTTTTCTGTAAAGGCTCCCAATACATACGGAGTAGGCTTGCATTCGGGTTCCCAATAGAATACGCCCTTGCAATGTCCGTCCGTGTTGTTTTTTGCCTCCCGGATAATCCGGCTCAGTATTTCTTTTCCTTCTTCCGGTTTGGCTGATTCCATTCCGGTTTCCACTATCATTACGTCACATCCATATTTTCGGCTCACTTTGCGGATATTGTCCATGCACCGGACAATTGCTTCATCGGCCGACTTTACATGTTTGTACATGATCGACCAGTATGGATAAAGCGACATGCCGATCATATCCCATTTTCCTCCGTTGGCCTTCAGACCGTCGAAGATGTAATTGTACAGATCGTTGTTGAAGCCGTTGTCCAGATGGACAATGGCAATGACATCAGGAAAAACAGACTTGGCGGCATCGTATCCGGCTGTAGTCAGTCCTGCATATTGTGCCATCTGTTTGCTTGCACGTCCCATTTCCCAAAGAAACCCGTCGCTGGTTTCGTTTCCTATCTGCACCCATTTGGGAGTGATGCCATTGTCTTTCAATAATTGCAGCACTTCTTTCGTATGAGAGGCGAGCGCTTTCTTCATGTCTTCGTATGAAAGTCCTTTCCATGCTTCGGGTACATTCTGTTTGGCAGGGTCGGCCCACCAGTCGCTGTAATGAAAGTCGACCATCAGATCCATTCCGTTTGCCTTGGCGCGTTTGGCCAGAACAAGCATGTCTTCTTTGCTGCTCCATCCGTCTTTGGGATTTACCCATACGCGCAGACGGATGGCATTCAATCCCAGTTCTTTCATCAATGCTGTACATTCGCGTTCTTCTCCCTTTGAATTATAGAAACGATGTCCTTCTGATTCAAGTTGTGTAGTCCAGCTTATGTCAGCTCCTTTATAGAAAGTGTCCTCCACAATTTTCCCTGAAGAAGAGGAGGTCGTTGCGGTTGCTTGCGGGTATTCTGTCTTTATTTGGATCTGCCCGGCTTTAATGCCTTTGGCGGTAGCCTGTAGTTCCATTATACCGGCTTCCTCTTCGGCCTGTACGATGATTGTCAGCATCCCGTTGAATGCGTGCATTTGCGGGAGATGGAAAAGGTCGAGGCAAGCCGGATCACCATTGGCAGAAGCCCGGTATTTTCCCTTGCCTTTTACCTTGAAACTAACCAGCCTTCCGTCGGTAGGGCAGAGATTGCCGTTCTTGTCCACAATCCGCAATGTGACATATGCCAGATCTTTTCCGTCGGCTTTCAAAGTACTCCGGCTGCTTGTCAGTTCGATGTGATGAGGTTTTCCGGCCGTGCGGACTATTTTTTCGGCTACAGCCTTTCCTTTATCGTCGTAAGCCACCACTTTTACTTCTCCCGGAGTATAGGGTACGTTCATCCACATCAGGCGGTACCGGCGTTGCAGCCAGAGTGAATCTTTTCCCTGCAAAGCCTTGCTTTCCTCACGGGTGAGTTTGTGCTGTTTGCCGTAGCTTTTTCCATTGACGAAGAGTTCAGCTTCAGGATAGCTGGTGTATACAAATACAGGCGTATTTTCTCCTTCTCTTCCATGCCAGTTCCAGTGAGGCAAGACATGCAGGGTGGGCGATTCTTTATTCCAAAGACTGCGGTAAAGATAGTAGCGGTCTTTGGGCAGACTTGCCAAATCGATGATTCCGAAAAGTGAACTGTGGCTGGGCCAGGCATCGGTATCATAGGGAGAAGGCTCGCCCAGATAGTCGAATCCTGTCCATACAAATTGGCCGATGGTCCAGGGATAGTCGTCTGCCAAGGCGAGGTCTTCATCCGGGACATTGCTCCATGAACAATGTTCCAGGTCGTATCCCGTTGACTGGTGGTCGTCGTATATGGCTGTATGTTGTTTGATAACCGGAAATTTGTATACGCCCCGTGAACTGACCGTTGAGGAAGTTTCGGATCCCAGCACCAGATTTTGGGGCAGACGGTTATAGGCTTCCTGATAGCGGTGTGCACGGTAATTGAATCCGGGGATATCTATCATGGCAGCAAATCCATTGTCAAGCACACAGCTCACCTGATCCATTCCGCAAGTGACAGGGCGTGTGGGATCTTCCCGATGACAGATGTCCTGCAAGAATTTGGCTACTTTGTAGCCTTCCGGACTGCATTGGGTGGGCACTTCGTTTCCGATGCTCCACATTACTACACACGGGTTGTTGCGGTAATGATGCAACATGTTGATCATGTCTTTTTCCGCCCATTCGTTGAAATAGCGGTGATAGCCATTCTCGCATTTGGCGATGTCCCATTCATCAAAAGGTTCAATCATCATCATGAATCCCATTTCGTCGCAAAGCTCAACCAGTTCGGGGGCAGGCATGTTGTGAGATGTGCGGATAGCGTCGCATCCCATATCCTTCAGCATGACAAGCTGGTGGCGCAAGGCAGAAACATTGATTGCCGCTCCCAGCGGACCCAAGTCGTGGTGATTGCATACCCCTTGAAACTTGCGGTGCTTTCCGTTGAGGTAGAATCCCTTGTCGGCAATAAATTCGATGGAGCGGATTCCGAAACGGGTGGCATAGCTGTCGAGCAATGTTTCTCCTTTATAGATTTTTGAAACAGCACGATAAAGTGCAGGTGATTCGGGCGACCAGAGTTTCGGCTTTTCTACAATGAAATTCTGTGTGAAAGGTTGTCCGTGGTTGATATACCCTTTATTTTTCTTGGTGGCAACCGTTTTTCCTTCAGGAGAAATGATGTCCGTTATAACCGTCAGCTCCATGCCTTCCGCGTTTTCGATGGAAGTTTTCAGGCAAACCGAGGCGTAGTCTTCTGCAACATGAGGAGTTGTAAGCTGCGTTCCCCATACCGGCACATGGATTTTCCCGGTTGTTATAACGTGTACATTGCGGTAAAGTCCGGCTCCCGGGTACCAGCGTGATGATTGCGGACGGTTCTCCAGTCGGACAGCAAGCACGTTGTCTTTTCCATTCCCGTTGAGCAGAGAAGTGACATTGCAATGGAATGAGTTGTATCCCAACGGCCAGAAACAAGCCTCTTTTCCGTTTACATAGACACGCGCCTCACTCATGGCTCCGTCGAACACCAATGTGGTCTGTTTCCCTGGTTCTGAATTGAACGTTGTGCGATACCATCCCACGCCTACATACGGCAGTCCTCCCGTGCGTCCGGTTTTGACAGAAGCCTGCGTTTCGAAGTTTTGTGTTACGGCTACGTTCTGCAAGTCGTTGTTCCTGTCGAAAGGGCCGTAGATGGCCCAATCGTGAGGAACAGTAACTTCTTCCCATTTATCATCGTTGAATCCAACGGTCTGCGCGTTCTCTATATCTCCTTTCGTGAATTTCCAGCCTTTTTCCAAAGTCTGTTCCGAGCGCTGTGCGAATGTTGTACAGACGCATCCCAGAAAAAAAGCTGTCGCAAGCAGAAGTTTTTTGTGCTTCATGGTTTTAAAGTTTGAGTTGGTATAAAATTACGGAGAAACGTTCAGTTTTTCAATCCCTTTTAAATGCGTTCAATGAAGCCATCGGACGTCCGTCATCATCAAACATTCCTTTGTGATAGCTTTTCCAGCCTCCATAGCATTGGGGTTCCCATGCGAATACGCCCAGACAACCTTCTACTTGTTTTGCTTTGGTGATGAAGTCTGTGTAGAATGCTTCGGCTTCTTCGTAGTTCCATGGAATGCCGATTTCGCACATCATGACTTTTGTGCTGTATTTTTCGATGAGCGCTTTCATGTTGGCGATACAGGCATCGTTCTGTTGCATCCAGGTGTTTCCGTTTTCATCAATGGGATTCCACTCCGTCAGGCCGTTTGTATCGCTTGGGTCTTCGCCCGGATAGAGCGACATGCCGATGATATCCCATTTGGCATTTGCTGCTTTCAAGGCATCAAACAGCCCGTTGTAATATTGTGGCCGGTTGCCTTTGTCAATATGGATGATAACCTGTGCATCGGGGTATACTGTCTTTACCGCATCATACCCCGCATTGATGAGTTGGGCGAAGCTGGCGGCATTGCTATAATCATAATCCGTAAATCCGTCGTTCCAAAGCATTCCGTAACGGGTTTCATTGCCTACCTGTACCCATTCTACATCAATGTTCTGGGCTTTCAGTGCAGACAGGACATCTGTTGTATGGTCTGCTACAGCCTGTTTCAGTTCGGTAAGCGAATAGTTTCCCCATGCCACCGGTTTCTTTTGGTCACCCGGATCCGCCCATTCGTCGCTGTAATGGAAGTCAATCATCAGGCGGTAGCCTAACTGACTTGCTCTCCACGCCTTTACCAGTACGTCCTGTTTGTTGCACCATCCGTCGGTTGGATTTACCCACACGCGCAGGCGGACGGAATTCATGCCAAGTTCGCGGAGCAGTTCCATGCATTCGCGTTCCACTCCCGTAGAGTCGTAGAATCTGCGTCCGCTGGCTTCCATCTCGGTAAGCCAGCTTACGTCAGCTCCGCGTGCGAAGCCTGTCATGTCATAACCTCCCGTCGGGTCCGTGTTTTCCGGCTGTTCCGGGAAGGTCGGGTTATCATCATCGTTGCAAGAAACGGTTGTCAAGCCGCAAAGGAGGATGAAACTCATCCACCAGGTTTTTATCTTTTTCATAATGTAATTCTGTTTTTAGTTGTTTTCAGTATAACTCCATGTCATAGTGGTGAGATTGACTGTAATGGTAAGATTCGGTGTTACTCCCCATTCGTATCCGTAGATCCAAAGCGGACTTCCGAAACTGTTTGCTTCGAGCGATGTGCCATTCTGATTGGTTTCGCTCCATGTCGTTCCGTAGAGTGTTCCGTCTTCGCCAACGAACACAAAGTCAAAATCATAATAGCTGTTGAACGTGCCTGTAAAGATATTTTCTGAAGTTTCTTCTAGTTCAATGACCAAGTCACTTATTGTCCATGTATCTCTGTTGAATTTGTACATTGACATGTTGCCTGTGCCGGTTCCAACCGGTTCGTATCTCCATGTCATTTCGCTTAGGTTCACTGTGATGGAAACGGCTCCAGATCCGTCAAACCAGATATTCCATTTGTCATCGGCAGAAGAAAGTTTCGAGTTGTCGGTCGGATCGCATCCGTACCATACCCCGTTCGTTCTGTCCACTATGTTGATTTCACTGCGATATTCGCCGGAATATGTTCCGGTATAAATACCATTCGCACTATCAGTAAGACGAAGAGTTGTCATGAAGGTTTCGCTTCCATCATTAGAATAACATACAACATCCAAGGTTTCCGGATATGTCACAGGGATCTCTGCTCCACCTGCTTCAACCGTCACTGTCCAGTTTGTCGGGTCGGACAGATTCAGACGAATTGTACATTCTCCTGCCTGAGGAACTTCCACGTTGATGCTTCCTGCCGTTTCTGCAAGCGACAAACTTTCACCGTTCATAGCGAAAGCAATAGATGTTGATTGTCCTGAATCTGTTCCGGTAGTAGCATTGAACAGTTCCCCTTGTCCGGAAATAGTTATTGTCCGGCTTTCAGCTCCATCTGCTGTGAAGGTTGCCAGCCATTCATTGCTGCTTTCATTCAACGTCATGGCTACGTCCTCACCCGCAAGGCCGCTGACCGTGAGCGAAGAAACATGAAGCGCACTCCATTCTTCATCTTGTGTGTTGACTGTTACATAGTAACATCCGCTTGCATTGGGGTACCACATATTCCATTGGGTAGATTCATTTGAAAGAACGAAGGGCTTTCCATCTTCACCGATGTTTCCCCAAACCATTCCGTTTCCTTCGCGCATATAGAAGTTCTCCCAAGCATTAGCCACAATAAATCCTGAGTAAATGCCGTCTGCATTTGCCGAATAAAGAGTTTCGCCAGTAGCATTTTTGCTTGCGTCCAATATGATTCCTGTATTCATATCCATTTCATACGGAGTGACATTCACTTTCACCACATTGCTGTATGCAGAAGGTATATTGGTTCCCGTTGCACTTCCCAAACGGAAATAGATGGCATTCGACTGGCCGATTGTTGCACCTACCGTATTTGCGATTGTATTCAATTCTGCTCCTGTAAAGGCGTGTGACAAGGAAGTGGTTTCTGTTTCAGACACAGTACCGGAAAAATCTTCCGACAAAGACGCTTCAAGGCTGGCTACTACTTTGGCAGCCGTTCCTACATTTTCATCGCTGATTACGATTGTTTGGTCTGTCCATGCGAACGAGAGAACGATTTGCTGCGCAACGTCTGCGTTTAATGTCACATCGGTTGTGGATGCGATCAGTTCGTTGCCGCTCAAACTCTGCAAATAGATCTTGTCGCCGTCCTCCTCACACGATGTAAAGGAGAGCAAAGTTGCGATTACGGCAAACAGGTATTTTATCGTTTTCATTGTAACTTTGATTTATACGGTTAATAATTTTCGTTATACAGATTCGGATTTGCCGTAAGTTCAGTCGACGGGATGGGGTAGATGTTGAATTTGCTGTCCACTGAAGTCCCGCTTGACGAGCCTCCTTTCCATTCCCAAAGCTTGTCGGCTGTAGTGAATCGGTTGAAGCGTATCAGGTCTGTACGGCGTGTGCTTTCCCAATAAAGCTCGCGGCAACGCTCATCAAGATAGAAGTCGGTATTAAGGTCGGCTTCTGTCACGTTCTCGCTGGTGTTGCCGAACGCACGTTCACGCAATTCGTTCACATATCCCATTGCTGTTGTGGCGTTTCCTCCTTGTCCGCCTCTGGCAACGGCTTCACCATACATTAAATATACGTCTGCCAGACGGAAGAGCGGATAATCAGTGTTTGCACCGTTTTCTGCCGTATTTGATGCGGATTGGCCGTCATCGGTCAAATTGGTCCATTTCGTTACCAGCCATCCGGTTGACTGGTCGTCCATGGCCGTTACTTCCTGCGTCTGTCCTTCCTTGAAAAACATGCCTCTTCGGTCGTCGGGGTCAAACACCTCTGATGCCGTCTGACGGATTCTCATGTTTCCCCAGCCGTTGGCAGCACCATAGTCAGCCGGCTGCTGTGCGGTAGAAGTATTGCTGATTGCTCCGCACACCATATAAGTTCCCGCTCCCCATGAAACCGTAGTTGTAGCGTCAATCGGGAGTGTGAAGATGATTTCGTTGGTGCGCAAGTGATTGTCTGCATTGAAAAGCTTGCTGTAGTCTGTTTCCAGCGAGTATCCTTGAGCTATGGCATTGTTGCAGGCCGTGATGCATTCCGTGTATTTGGCTTCGTTGATATACACTTCTGCATTCAGATACATCTTTGCCAGCAAGGTATAGGCAGCACCTTTCGATGCACGTCCGTAGGGGCAGTCGGCTCTGTCGAGCAACAAATTCGAACCTTCAGTGAGGTCGGTAAGTTCATCCTCAATGAAGTCGAAGATCTGCTGCGCCGTATAGCGTGGAGGAATATAGCTTCCCACCGGATCATTTTCCGTAACGAAAGGAATGTTGCGGAAGAAGTCCATTGCGTGATAATAGAACAGAGCGCGGAGGAAACGGGCTTCCGCACGGTATTGGCGGATTGTGTTCTGATCTTCCGCGCTGAACGAAGCGATGCTTTCTTCCGTAGCGTTGCGCAGGAATTCATTGCAAAGCGCGATGTTGTAATAGATGCGGTAATACATGTCCGACACCCATGAGTCGTTTGCATCCCACGAAAGGTTGTTGATGTCAGTCAGGTTCTCGCCGCTCAGCCACGTATAAGCCACTTCGTCGGTGCAGACTTCCTGCAGGTTGAAGAAGCAGCGCGAATAGTCCTGGCCGTTATTGGTAGACAAGTCTGCACTTCCGTTTTTTTCTTGTCCGTTGGTCACCATGGACGTATAAATTTTCGCCAATACCTGGAAATAGCTTTCCGGAGTGTGGTAGATGCTTTCGGAGGTGGTTTCCGTATGCGGATACTGGTTCAAGTCGTCCACGCAAGAAGGAGTCAGTACCGCTGTGCAGCAGATCAGTGCTGTGTATAATATCCTTTTCATTTTAGTATCGTTTGCTATTGTTGATATTTGACCGTTGACAGCTAACAGCCAGCTGTCAGCAGCCGGTTATCAATTGTTGATTATCGGTTAGTTTAAAAATTGAGTCCCAGATTCAATGAATAAGTCCTTGGGCGCGGATAGAACGAGTTGTCCATTCCGTTGGGCACTTCCGGGTCTACGCCGCTGTATTTGGTAATGCAGAACACATTCTGGATCATTGCGCTGACATTAAGGCTGCATCCTTTGAATATTTCTCCGAAGTTATATCCCAAAGTCAGGTTGTCCATTTTCAGGAACGAAGCGTTTTCTACATAATAGTCCGACAAATACTGGCGTGTCTGGAATCCCGTTTCAAGATAACTTGTCGAGAGGTTGTTCAGCTGGTAGCTGTTGTAGCTCATTGTTTCAAACGCTCCCGTGTTCATAGCCATGCCGTTGTATACGTAGTTGCCGATATTGGCGCGGAAGCTCATGCCCAGATTCCACTGTTTCCAGCGGAGCGAAGTGCTGAGTCCCATGATATAGTCGGGAGCCGGCGAATGGTAGCGGTATAAGTCGTCCGAATTAATCGTGCCGTCATTGTTGAGGTCGGCATACGCGCCTTCAATTGGCTTTCCGGTTTTTTCGTCATAGAGCTGCTTGTAGACGTAGAACATGTAAGGTTCGTAACCTTCGGTTAATGTCTGGAACTGGTAGCCGTCGATAGAAGGTCCTACCGGTGTATTGGTTGCTTCGCCGCCCTGTACAAGCGAGAGGTTCTTTACTTTCATTTTCTGCCAGGTCATGTTGAAGCTGATGTCCCAGGTCAGGTCATCGGTCTGTATGGGAGTAGCGTTCAAGGAGAATTCGATACCTTGGCTGTCCACATTTCCCACGTTGGTGGTAATGGTTTTGTTGAAGGTAGATCCTGCGGCCGCGGGAACTGTGGCGATCAGATCTTTTGTCTGGCGGGTATAATAATCGAAGCTACCGGTCAGACGGTCATCCAGAAATCCGAAATCAAATCCGACATTCCATGAAGTAGTCGTTTCCCATTTCAAGTCTGAAACGTATGCTTCCGGACGGTAAGTGTAGACAGGTGTTCCGCCTACTATTCCCTGCGCTCCGTCCTGGCTCAGCGTATAGAGCGGAAGATAGTTGTAGTTCCCGATTCCGTCTTGCTGTCCGGTGACACCGTAGCTGGCACGGAGTTTCAGGTTGCTCAGAACTTTCTGGTCTTTCATGAACTCCTCTTCGGTCAATCTCCATCCCAGGGCGACAGAGGGGAAAGTACCCCAACGTTGGTCGGGTGCGAAACGGGAAGTGGCATCACGGCGCACGGTAGCGGTCAGCATATAGCGCGAGCCGTATGAATAGTTGATACGTCCGTAGTACGAAAGCAGGACATGACGGTAATCTGTAGCTCTGTAAGCGGTCTGAACATCTCCTGCCGCGTTCATGGATGCCGTGGCAGGAGAGCTTGACTTCCAGTATTGGTAATCGTAACCTGCCGTAATGTCGAAGCTGCTGTTTATCGAGTCGAAGAACTTGTTGTAGTTGGCATAGAGGGTCAGCAGCCGGTTGATGTTTTTCTGCGGCCCGTAAGGATAATAATATCCGCCCGTTGTGTAATATTGTGCGGCTTCCGGACTGACGTATTCAGAGCCTTTTCCTTCGGCATAGTCGTAGCCCAGTGTGGCGTGAAGCTTCAGTTCGGGAAGAAAATGCACCCGGTAGTCAATATCGAAGTTCCCGATAAAGCGCACTACCTTGCTGTGTGCGTCGCGCTGTTCCAGCAGTCCGACCGGGTTCACCAGCGCACCGTTTACCGGATTTCCGTCGCTTCCTATCGCTTCGTTGAACCCTCCGAAGGCATTATTGCCCGAATAGACGGGGATGGTGGGGTTCATGGTGGCTCCTCCCCAAATGGCTGAAGTGTTGGCAAACTGGTTTTTGTTGAGCGCTCCCTTTGCGTTGAGTGTCAGTTTCAGGTGGTCATCGAAGAACGAGGGCGAGAGCGAAACGCTTCCCGTGAAACGTTCTGCGTTGTCGGTTTTCAGCAGACCGTCCTGGTTGTAGTAGCCGATGGAAACTCGGATGGGCCAGTTGGGAGCGATGCGTCCCGAAAGGCTCAGGTTGTTGTCGGTTCCGTATGCGTTGTGATAAATCTGGTCGTTCCAGTCGGTGCGTGCTGTTCCGAGTAGAGCTTGCTGGGCTGCAGAACCTTGTGTGTTGACTACGTTGATAAACTGGTCGTAGTCGAGCATGTCGGCCAGTTTGGTTCTTGTCTGAATGGAATGGGTCGTGCTGAGCGAAATCTTCAGCTTGTCGGAATTTCCTTTCTTGGTAGTGATGATGATGACACCGTTCGACGCGCGCGATCCGTAGATGGCGGTTGATGAAGCATCCTTCAGGATGGTCATGCTTTCGATGTCATTCGGGTTGATGAGGCTGAGGAAGTTTCCGTCGTTGCCGCTGATTCCCCCTTGTTCCAGGGGAACTCCGTCAAGCACGATGAGCGGGTCGTTGCTGGCATTAAGCGAAGCTCCGCCACGTACGCGGATGGTGCTTCCTGATGTAGGAGAACCGCTGTTCGACATAATCTGTACGCCTGAAATTTTTCCGTTGATAAGCTGTTCGGGCGAACTGACAAGTCCTGTATTGAAGTCTTCGCTCGATACGTTGGTTACGGCACCGGTGAGGTCGCTTTTCCGTTGCGTTCCGTAGCCAATAACCACAACGTCGCTCAGCACCTGGCTGTCGGGCTGCAGCTGCACGTTCAATACGTTGCCTTTGATGGCAATTGTTTGCGAGGCATAGCCGATATAAGAGAACTGCAGTTCTTTCGCTCCGTCGGGTACGGTGAGCGAATAATTTCCGTCGAAGTCCGTAATGGTTCCTACGGCTGTTCCTGCTACAAGTACGTTTACGCCGATAAGCGGCTCGTTGGTGTCATCGGTTACTTTGCCTGTAATCGTTCTGCCTCCCGACTGGGCGAAGGCGGCTGACACGCAGACCTGCCAGAGGATGCAGAAAAGCAGGAGCATCTTGGCTTTGGTCACGGTTAAAAGGTTTGTTTTCATAAAGCGGTAATTAGATTAAATTTTGGTTTAATGTTTTCCATCAGAATTTCAGGTCCTTGAAACTCAATTACAAAAGTAGAGAATGGAAATATGGAACAACGACAAATATTGGACATATCAAGACAATTTTTGGACAAAAGCCTGTGGAGGGTGTCCGAAAGGCTTTTCGGGCTTGTGCAGCCTGGTCTGATTTGTGTGCAGGGAAGGTTCAAGCGCTTCGGATTGCCTTGCGGAAACCCGGCAAGAAAAATAGCGAAGCATTCGGGAGATACATTGTCTTCAGTCTAGAGATATGCATCTCCTGTCTGAGGATATGTATCTTTAGTCTGAAGATTTATATCTCCAGTCTGAAGATAAAGATTGGTTTGCGGTGCCCGGCTTTTGCCTTCCTGTGTCTGCTATGTTAAAAATAGAGTAAGGCTGCATTTATTCCGATAATAAATTCTATCTTTGCAGGCGAAATAAAAAAGTGGAAAGATTTGAGTAGCTTGCAACCACGGAAAAAAATGCTAAAACACAGACTTGTTTCCCCGATGATTACTTTCCTACTCTGTCCGTACACGGATAAACAAACAATCATTTTTTTAATTTATTCAGTAAAATGGGATACTTATTCACATCCGAATCGGTGTCTGAAGGACACCCCGACAAAGTGGCCGATCAAATATCGGACGCTGTGCTTGACAAACTGCTGGCGTATGACCCCAGTTCGAAAGTAGCTTGCGAAACTCTGGTGACTACCGGACAGGTGGTACTGGCGGGAGAAGTGAAAACCAAGGCGTATATCGATTTGCAGCGTGTGGCGCGCGAAGTGATCAATAGAATCGGATATACCAAGAGTGACTACATGTTTGAAGGAAATTCGTGCGGCGTGCTTTCTGCCATCCACGAGCAAAGCCCCGACATCAACCGAGGCGTGGAACGCGAAGACCCGATGAATCAGGGAGCCGGCGACCAGGGCATGATGTTTGGCTATGCCACCAACGAAACGGAAAACTACATGCCGCTTTCGCTCGATCTTGCGCACAAGCTGCTGATGGTGCTGGCTGAAATCCGCCGCGAAGGAAAGTATATGACTTATCTCCGTCCGGACTCGAAGAGCCAGGTTACCATCGAATACGATGATGACCGCCGTCCGGTGCGCATCGATACCATTGTGGTTTCTACTCAGCACGATGAATTTATCCGTCCTGCCGACGAATCTGCAGAAGCGCAGCTGAAGGCAGACGAGGAGATGCTTGAACAGATCCGCAAGGATGTGATCGAAGTGCTGATGCCTCGCGTGGTAGCTGAGATCCATAATCCGGAAGTGTTGAAGCTCTTTAACGACAAAATCAAATATTATGTCAACCCGACCGGAAAATTCGTTATCGGCGGCCCGCACGGAGATACGGGTCTTACGGGACGTAAAATCATCGTAGACACATACGGGGGTGCCGGCGCGCACGGCGGAGGAGCTTTCTCGGGGAAAGACCCCAGCAAGGTTGACCGCAGCGCGGCATACGCGGCGCGTCATATCGCGAAGAATCTGGTGGCCGCCGGTGTAGCCGACGAAGTGCTTGTGCAGGTTTCATACGCTATCGGCGTGGCACGGCCCATCAATATCTTTGTAAATACTTACGGCCGCAGCCATGTGTCTATGAGCGACGGAGAGATAGCAAAGAAGGTGGACGAACTGTTTGACATGCGTCCGCGTGCCATTGAAGAGCGTCTGAAATTGCGCTATCCGATTTATAGCGAAACCGCGGCTTACGGACATATGGGACGTGAACCGAAAATGGTGACCAAGCATTTTGAATCGGCTTACGAAGGCAACAAGGATATCGAAGTGGAGCTCTTCACCTGGGAAAAGCTTGATTATGTGGACAAAGTGAAGGAAGCATTCGGACTGAAATAAGAAAGGGCTCCCCAAAGGATGTGTCAAAACGGAAAATGACAGTCAAAAATCAAGGTCATTCTGGCATAGCGGAGAATCTCGTGTAAATCATTTGTCTTTTCGAGATCCTTCACTGCATTCAGAATGACGAAATGAAGGCTGGTTTTCGTTTTGACACAGCCTCTTGAATAAATGGTCATAATCTTCCTCTAGGAGGGGATTGGTTAGACTTTAAACCACAATTCCTATGAATGAAATCAAGAACGTATGCGTTTATTGCGCTTCGAGCACGCAGGTTGCGCCTGTCTATTTCGATGCCGCTTCCAGACTGGGGGAGATTCTTGCTTCTCAAGGCATCAACCTGATTAACGGGGCGGGATGCCAGGGGCTGATGCGCAGCGTGTCAGACGCGGTGTTGGCCGGAGGGGGAACCGTGACGGGAGTTATTCCCCGGTTCATGGTAGAACGCGGATGGCACCACAGCGGGCTTACCCGGCTTGTACAGACAGAAACCATGCACGAGCGCAAGCGGCTGATGATTGACATGGCCGACGGCATCATAGCCTTGCCGGGCGGATGCGGTACGCTGGAGGAACTGCTTGAGGCAATTACATGGAAACAGCTCGGGCTGCACCCGAAGCCTATCGTTGTGCTCAACACCAATCGTTTTTACGACCCCTTGCTTGAACTTCTGAGGCAGGCCGCTGATCAGAAATTCATGCGCGAGCAGCACATGAATCTTTGGCAGATGGCTTATACTCCCGAAGAAGCGGTAGATTTATTGTATACAATACCTTATTGGAGCAAAGAAATTTGTAAATTTGCGGCAATATGAATGAATATTGCCATACAGGTTTTTCACAGGTCAGGGTGCTTTATCAGCAGCATAAGGCAGAAACAGACAGCGCGTTGGTCCGGAGCATGGAAGCGAAGGACGCTTCGGGGATGCAGGGCGAGCCTTTGCCCTATTCGCTTTATGCCGACTGGTCTGTAACCTGTGTGATATTCTGCTGCTTCTTTTTGATCTTTTATGCCATAAGGAACGGAAAGAAATACCTGTACCAGCACTTTAAGGGCTTTTTCAAGCAGAAAGACCGCGCCAGTCTGTTTGATGATGATTCCGGCTACAATTTCAGATATGCGCTGGCTTTGTCGGCTTCATGCTGTGTGCTGTATGGCCTGTTCCTTTACGGTTATTTCACGGAAACCGCTCCTTCCCTCCTGCATGTCATGCCTCATATTCTTCTGCTGGGCATTTATATAGCCAGCGTTCTTTTGCTTGTCTGCATCAAGTGGGGGGCTTATCTTTTTGTCAACTGGGTCTTCTTCGAAAAAGAGCAGAACGCGCGCTGGATAACCTCTTATTTCGACCTTTTGGGGGGCTGCGGACTCATGCTTTTCCCGGTTTCTCTGCTGGCTGTTTATTTCGGTCTGTCTGCCGGATTTTCGTGCGGCATAGTTCTTTTTATATTAATTTGTGGCAAAATATTGTTATTTTATAAGTGCATTAGGAACTTTTTCAGCCGATTTCATGGCATTTTACATTTAATTCTGTACTTTTGTGCCCTCGAAATAGGACCTCTTCTTTTTCTTTGGAAAGGATTGGCGTATATAAACAACTTATTAATTCTAAATTTTTAGAACATTGAAGATAAAGAAAGTACTGGTTTCTCAGCCTAAACCGACGTCAGAAAAGTCACCGTATTATGACATCGCTGAGAAGTACGGAGTGAAGATAGATTTTCGCCCGTTCATAAAGGTAGAGAGTTTGTCGGCTAAAGAATTTAGACAACAGAAGATTTCTATTTTGGACCACACAGCTGTTGTGTTTACTTCACGTCATGCAATAGACCATTTCTTTAGTCTTTGTACAGAGTTGCGTGTGACCATTCCTGAAACGATGAAATATTTCTGTACGTCAGAAACAATTGCACTTTATATCCAGAAGTATGTGCAGTATCGCAAGCGCAAGGTGTTTTTCGGGTCTACAGGCAAGTTTGCCGACCTGGTTCCGCTGATGGTGAAGCACGGTGGAGAGAAATACCTGATTCCGATGTCCGACGTACATAATGATGAGGTGAAGAACCTGCTCGACAAAAATAAAATCCAGCATACAGAAGCGGTGATGTACCGGACTGTCAGCAACGACTTCACTCCGGAAGAGGAATTCAACTATGACATGCTGATTTTTTTCAGCCCGGCGGGAATCCAGTCGCTCATGAAGAACTTTCCGAACTTCGAGCAGAAGGATATCGCTATCGGCAGTTTCGGACCGACAACGGCGAAGGCTGTGAAAGATGCAGGCTTGCGTCTGGATCTGGAAGCTCCGACAAGCGCCGCTCCTTCCATGCCTGCCGCATTGGATATGTTTATCCGCGAGCATAACAAATAAATAAAAGAATAGCATTTTCGCCGCAGAGGCTGCAGAGGCGCACAGAGCTTTCATCTTTCTGTGAAACTCTGCGGCCTCTGTGGTGTATTGACAAGATATGAAAACATATGCGTTGCCAAAGAAAGAACGGCTGAACAGCCGGATACTTATCGAAAAGCTCTTTTCCGGAGGGAGCAGATCGCTTCCTGCCTTTCCGCTGCGTATTGTATACATGCAGGTGGAAGGGGAGAATCTTCCTGCGGCAAGTATTATGGTAAGTGTGCCTAAAAAGCGGTTTAAACGAGCTGTCAAGCGCAACAGGGTGAAAAGGCAAATACGTGAGGCTTATCGTATGCATAAGGATATCCTTCTTGACGCGCTGGAAGCGGCAGGACGCAAAGTTGCCGTCGCCTTTATCTGGCTCGACAACGAACTGCATGATTCGTCCGAAGTGGAAGCTAAGGTGAAAAAACTGTTGCAACTTGTAGCGGAACGCATTTCATGATCCGGAAATTCTTTATTTTTCTGCTTCTGCTTCCCATTTATTTTTACAGGAACTGCATTTCTCCGTTTACGCCTCCTTCCTGCCGTTTCACTCCGACCTGCTCGCAATATGCTGTTGAGGCGATAAAGAAGCACGGGCCTGTCAAAGGTTTGTATCTGGCCATACGCCGCATTCTGCGCTGTCATCCGTGGGGCGGTTCGGGATATGACCCCGTTCCATAACTTTTTCTTTTCCCCGATTATGTTGCTTGATGTCCATACCCATCATTTGCCGCCCTTGCCCGAAACGGCGCTATGGAGCTGCTGCATGCAGGACAGGGATCTGCCGGCGTTTGAGCAGGCCCGGTGGATTTCGCCGGGAATTCATCCGTGGTATCTTTCTTCCGGTACGCTTGACAGGCAGGCAGAATGGCTGGAGTCGCTTCTTGCCGGCGATGCGCGTGTGCTTGCGGTGGGCGAATCGGGCCTTGACCGGCTGTGCGGCACTCCTTTTGATGTTCAGCAGGAAGCGTTCAGGATATCTGTTTCCCTTTCCGAGCGTTACCGGATTCCGCTTGTTATCCATGCGGTGAAGAGTTTCAATGAACTTGTTGCGTGTAAAAAAGAAGCGAATCCTTCCCAGCCCTGGATCATTCATGGATTCCGCGGGAAAAAGGAGCTGGCCGCAAGTCTGCTCCGTCACGGTTTTTATCTGTCGGTGGGGGATAAGTTCAATGCCGAAGCGGTGAAGATTGTTCCTTCGGGACGTTTGCTGGCGGAAACAGACGATAAAGGCTGCAATATCTCAGAGGTAGTGCGTAAATTGGCTGAAGTGCGGGGCGAAACATGTCAGGCATTGTGCACAGTCCTCAGCCTCAATGCTGCGCATCTCTTTTTTAAGCGATAAAAATTGGTTATTCAGATAAAGTGTCGTATTTTTGCTTCCCACAATATATCTATAAAATCATAATATGTTAAATTAAGAAACTCATTCGATGAACTTTGTAGAAGAATTAAAATGGCGTGGAATGGTCCACAACATGATGCCGGGTACAGAAGAATTACTGGAAAAAGAAATGGTTACTGCTTATTTGGGTATTGACCCTACTGCCGATTCGTTGCATATCGGCCATCTGTGCGGAGTCATGATGCTCCGTCATTTTCAGCGGTGCGGCCATAAGCCTTTGGCATTGGTGGGAGGAGCTACCGGCATGATCGGTGATCCGTCGGGAAAGTCGCAGGAACGCAACTTGCTTGACGAAGAAACGCTGCGCCATAATCAGGAGTGTATCAAGAAGCAGTTAGGAAAATTCCTTGATTTTGAGTCGGATGCACCCAATAAGGCGGAATTGGTGAACAATTACGACTGGATGAAAGACTTTACTTTCCTTGAATTTGCGCGTACGGTAGGAAAACATATCACTGTGAACTATATGATGGCGAAAGAATCGGTTCAGAAACGTCTGAACGGTGAAGCGCGTGACGGCCTTTCGTTTACGGAGTTCACTTATCAGCTTTTGCAGGGATATGACTTCCTGCATTTATATGAAACTAGAAACTGCAAACTGCAGTTGGGCGGTTCCGACCAGTGGGGGAACATCACGACAGGTGCCGAGCTGATCCGTCGTACGAATGGAGGAGAGGTCTTTGCGTTGACTTGTCCGTTGGTGACTAAGGCTGATGGAACAAAATTCGGCAAGACCGAGTCGGGCAATGTATGGCTTGACCCTAGATATACTTCTCCTTACAAGTTCTATCAGTTCTGGCTGAACGTGAGCGATGATGACGCAGAGCGTTACATCAAGATTTTCACTTCGCTTACCAAAGAAGAAATAGACGCGCTGGTTGCTGAGCATAAACAGGCTCCGCATCTGCGTGTGCTTCAGAAGCGTTTGGCTAAAGAAGTGACCGTGATGGTTCATTCAGAAGAAGATTACAATGCTGCGGTGGAGGCATCGGGCATTCTCTTCGGCAACTCAACCTCTGAAGCGTTGAAGAAACTGGATGAGGATACGCTTTTGTCGGTATTCGAGGGGGTTCCTCAGTTTGAAGTTGCCAAGGCTGAAATAGAGGCTGGTATCAAAGCTGTTGATCTCTTTACAGAAAAAGCGGCTATTTTCCCGTCAAAAGGGGAGATGCGCAAGCTGGTGCAGGGAGGCGGCGTTTCGCTTAACAAGGAAAAACTGTCTGCTTTCGACCAACTAATCACTGCTGCAGATTTGCTGGATGACAAGTATCTTCTGGTTCAGAAAGGAAAGAAAAACTATTATCTGGTTATTGCTAAATAAGCAGGCAATAGTTGCAGATATATTCCGATAAAAGAGATTGTGCCAATTTATAGGTTGAATCTATAATTGGCACAATCTTTTTGTTTTTACGGCTTCTTGTCCAGCTCTTTCAACAATTCGTCAACTGCGGCTTTCAGTTGCGTGTCTTCACCTGTCACTATCGTTTCGGGAGCATTCAGCACGTAAATGTCCGGTTCGAGCTGTTTGTTCTCCAGGTAGCTTCCGTCCGGCAGCTGGTAGCCTATAACAGGGATTCCGAATATTAGCGACGGGTCTTGCAGCCGTACCCAGTTGACACTGGTCATGGTTCCCGGTACCGGTGCTCCTACCAGTTTCCCGATGTTCCGGTGTTTGTAGACCCAGGGCGTACCGTGTGCGTTCGAGTAGTTCGCTTCACACTGCAGCATGATGGAAGGTTTGTTCCAGCGACGGCTTGGCATGTCACAGGCGGCACGTCCGCGGATTACCTGAGTCAGGTATTTTTTTCCGCTGAACAGCACTTCAATGTCTTCATGCAGGCGTCCTCCTCCATTGAAACGCGTATCGATGACGATACCGTCGCAATTGTTGTATTTGCCCAGGATGTCTGAATATACGGTGCGGAAACTTCCGTCGTCCATCGATTCGATATGTACATAGCCCAGCCGTCCGTTTGACCATTTTTCTACATCGGCGGCGCGCTGTTTTACCCAGCGTTCATAAAGCAGCCCGTTCATTGTTCCGCTGCTTACCGGTTTCACAACCTCGTCCCAGCGCTCCTTGGTTGCCGGATTGCAGAAAGAAACCAGTACTTTTTTCCCGGCTTTCCCGTTCAGCAAAGCTGTGCAGTCGGTTGTGCCGGTCAGTTCTTTGCCGTCTATTTTTTCAATGACAGTGCCGGCTTCCACTCGTGAAGATTTTCTGTCGAAGGGGCCTTTCTCAATCACTTCAGCCACTTTCAGACCGTTATCCGTGTAGTTCCAGTCGTAAAGCAGGCCGAGGCTGGCTGTTTTCTCTCCTCCAGACTTGCTGTAGCGCCCTCCGGTGTGCGACACATTCAGTTCGCCCAGCCATTCGCTCAGCAGCTCTGCAAAGTCGTAATTGTTGGTGATGTGCGGAAGAAACTTGCGGTAGGTGGCCGTCATCGCTTCCCAGTCAACCCCGTGCATGTTCTCATCGTAGAATCTCTTCTTTTCCTCTTTATATACATAGTTGAACATGAATTCCCGTTCGGCCGCCAGATCCATCTTCATTTCTGCGCGATAGCTGATCGGTTTCAGTGCATCCGAAGCCAGATCCATTTTCTGCATGGCACTTCCTCCCAGAATGAACAGGTTCTTTTCTTCCTTATCTAGCTGCATGCCTCCCCATCCGGCATTCATCTTGTGGATGAGCTTGGTGTCATGCTTGCGGAGATTCATTTTCCACATGTCGAATCCCCCTTCGAAAGCCGACAAGTAATACAGCGACTCGCCGTCTTTGGGTATGATGGCCGAAGCGATGCTTGATGAATTTGGGGTCAGACGCACGATGCGGTCTTCGATGCCGTCGAGTTCTACCACAATGTCTTTTGTTTCTTCTTTCTTGGCTTCATCTTTCTTGCCGTCATCCTTTTTCTTCTTGTCTTGCTTCTTTTCAGCTTCTGCCTTTGCTTTTTCCTGTTCTTTTTCAAGTTCTTTCTGCAGTTCGTAGTCCTCTTTGCTCAAACGGAACTTGTCGTAGGCATCTTGATTGACAAATGCAAGCATCACGTCATCGAGCGATCCCCATGAGGCATGGTTGCGCATACCGTACCGTTCGGTTGTGAAAAGGATGGCGTTTCCTCCCATCACCCATTGGGGAGAGCCGCTGGTATATCCGCTGTTGGTGAGGTTGACCGGAGATCCTTTTCCGTCGGCACTTGCAATTGCTATATCGGTATACGGGTCGTGGTGGTTTGCGACGAATTCGAACGTGAACCATTTTCCGTCGGGCGACCAGGAGTAGCTGAACGGGCTTCCCAGGCTGTACCATGTAGACCCGTCTGTAATCTGGCGCACCTTCTTCGATTGCAGGTTAACGACTTTCAGGCGGAGCCGGTCTTCGATGAAAGCCACTTCTTTCCCGTCGGGAGAAAAAGAGGGATGCGTTCTTTCAACCGTTTTCGAAGGCAGCAGCGCTTCTTCTTCGATCAGCGTGGCGTTTGGAAAGTTGAGGTCTTCCTTGCGCGATATTCGGGCAATGTACATTTCCCAATTGCCGTTGCGCAGGCTGGAATAAACCAGTGAGCGGTTGTCGGCACCGAACGACAGCCCTTCTTCTGCTTCGGGAGTATGGGTGATCTGTTTGGTCGTTCCGTACTCGACGGAGGTAACAAACACATCTCCGCGGACGATGAACGCCACCTGCTTGCCGTCGGGCGAAACCACCGCTTCGCTGGCTCCTCTGGTGAATGTCAGTGTGGCCGGGATGTCTTCATCGTCGCGTGTAAGCGAAATGTTTACTTTTTTCGGTTTTCCTCCGGTTTGCTGTGTATAGATTTCTCCGTCATAAGTATAGCAGAGCAGGCCGTTGTTTCCGGCGGAAAGGAAACGCACCGGATTGGTTTTGAATGCGGTGAGCTGTTCTGTCTGTTGCGGATTGTCAAGAGAAGCTTTGTATACGTTGAACGAGCCTCCGTTGCGTTCGCTCAGGAAATAAAACGCATTCTCGTCGCCGGTCCATACCGGATTGCGGTCCTCTCCTGCATGGTTTGTCAGATTGGTATGCTTTCCCGTCTGGGTGTCGTACATCCAGACGTCGCGGGTGATGGACGAAGTATGGTGCTTGCGCCATTCGTCTTCGAATCCCTTCCTGTCCTGGTAAAGGAATCTGCTTCCGGCCTTGTCAAAGCAGACAAGTTCGGCTGGAGTTCCAAGAATCTGTTCTGTCTTTCCTCCCTCTGCCGGCACTTTATACAGTTCGGTCATGGCAGAGGTCGGGAAGAGAGCACTGTTGGCCGGGTCCTGTATGCTGGCTGAGAACACCACGTACTTTCCGTCGGGAGTGAAAGCCGAAGGAGTTTCTGCGGCCGAATTCATTGTCAGCCGTTTAGCCGACCCTCCTTCTGCCGGCATTACGAAGATGTCGGCGTTTCCGTAGCGGTCGCTTGCAAAGGCGATTTGTTTGCCGTCAGGGCTCCACACGGGAGAGGATTCATACGAATTTTGCGTTGTGAGCCGCACGGCTTCTCCGCCCGTTGCGGCTACCTTATAAATATCCCCTTTGTAACAAAACACAATATTCTTTCCGTCGGGCGAGATTCGCACGTCGCGCATCCAAAGAGGGGTGGCTGCCGTGGCTCCTGCCGTAACGGTTCCCAATACAAGGCTTAGCAATAGTTTCTTCATTTTGTCTGATAAATTTAAATTTCCGTTTACAGCGCGGAAAGTTATCAAAAATAACCGAATCGGCAAAATCAGTTTTTGAATGTTGTGCAATTTGCCAGCTCAGGGGCAGACCGACGGGCATTGGCTGGTGACCTGCGGGCGGAAAGGAAGGTTGCGCAACAAAAAAAGTGAAGATTTATTTGGAGCATATTCTAAAAAACATGTATCTTTGCACCGTTTTCTGAGGAAAACGCATGAAGTTTGGACTATGGTGTAATGGTAGCACAACAGGTTTTGGTTCTGTTTGTCCAGGTTCGAATCCTGGTAGTCCAACAGAGATTCTCCGAAAAGCTTTGCTCTTCGGAGAATCTTATTTTGAGGGCACTCTTGATATGCCTTGTCCGCCGCTGGAAGATAACAGGCAACTTAAAAAAATGAGCCGTCATCTTGTCCAACCTGTCCCATCATCTTAATCGGTTTTTCCCATCATATTTTTTCAGGTTGTTTTTATTTTCCGAATACGCATGGCAAGAAACTTGTGCCTGTAAAAGATTGTTACATAATTCATGCAAAAGTAATCCGAAAGAAACCGTTCTGTAACATAAAACAGCGACTTTTGTGCAAACTAAAATCAAGAGGAGGACACAGACAATGGAAACTATCGGAAACAAATACGTAGTGGAATGCACTTCGGGCGGAGAGTATTATGCTTATCTGTTGAATCACGAACAATGCTGCGCTTTCGGGGAAACGGCAGAAGAGGCCATTGAAAACCTTGAAGAGGCCGCCGAAGAGTTCTTCAGCGAAATCAATTCGGTCTTCTACATCGAAGACATCGCGTGAGAGGAAAGCTCTAACACACCAAATAGATAATTGCCAATATTTTTTAGTCATTCGGCCATCTCTGTGCGAACAGCGATGGCTTGTTTTTTGAAATGCCATATTAACTCGGCAGACATATCTCTGTAATATTATCGGGCTATTTTTGTATGTCGTTAAGAGAAAAACATAGATATGGAAGGAAGACCTTATTACCGGACCATTGTAGTTTCGGACATTCATCTGGGTACATCCCATTCGAAGGTAAACCAAATCAGCGATTTCTTAAGAAGGGTTGACTGTGACCGGCTCATCCTGAACGGGGACATCATCGACGGCTGGCATCTGCAGAAGTCGGGCATCGGCAAATGGAAACAGGAGCATACGCACTTCTTCAAGATCATCATGAAGATGATGGAGAAGCACGGGACGGAAATCATTTATGTGAGAGGGAACCACGATGACTTTCTCGACAATCTGGCTCCGCTGCGCCTTGCCAATCTCCATATTGTAAAAGATTATATGCTGGAGAGCAACGGGAAGCATTACTTCGTGACGCATGGGGATGTTTTCGACAAGGTGACGACCGAAATGAAATGGCTCGCCAAGTTGGGCGATATAGGCTACACCCTGCTGCTCTGGCTCAACAGCCTGTATAACAAGTATCGCGTGAAGCGGGGAAAGCCTTACTATTCGCTTTCGCAGGCCATCAAGCAGAAAGTGAAGTCTGCCGTATCTTATATTTCTGACTTTGAAAATGTGCTGGTTGATTTTGCGCGTGCGCGCCAGTGCGAGGGAGTGATTTGCGGACATATCCATCACCCTGAGAACCGGATGATAAACGGCATCCATTACCTTAATTCGGGCGACTGGGTAGAAACCATGTCGGCTCTGACGGAAGACGTGGACGGAGAATGGAGGGTTGTCTATTATTCAGACCTTGCCGGAGCGGTTCCGCCGGAAGAGGAGAGCGAACAAGAAAATGTATTACCTTTAATATCTATAGCTTCATGAAAGTACTGTTTGTTGTTCAGGGTGAGGGCAGAGGACATCTTACTCAGGCTATAACAATGGAAAAGTTGCTGAAAGGCAACGGGCACGAGGTGGTTGAAGTGCTGGTCGGAAAAAGCGAGTCGAGGCGTCTGCCTGGATTCTTCATCCGTTCCATGCATGCTCCCATCAGGCAGTTTACGAGTCCGAACTTTTTGCCTACGCATGCCAACAAGCGGGCGAATCTCTCCCGGAGTGTGGCGTATAATCTGCTGAAGCTTCCTGAATACTTCGAGAGCATGTGCTATATCCGGCAGCGCATAGAAGAAACCGGTGCGGAGCTGGTCATTAACTTTTATGAGCTGCTGACGGGGCTGACTTATTTCTTTCTCCGTCCCAATGTGCCGCAAATCTGCATCGGCCATCAGTATCTTTTCTTACATAAGGATTTCAAGTTTCCCAAGGCCAACCGTTTCAGCCTTTTTTTCCTGAACCTTTTTACGAAGATGACTTCGCTGGGAGCATCCCACAGGCTGGCTCTTTCGTTCCGTCCGATGGACGAAGACGCAGAAAGGCATATCACGGTTGTTCCCCCTCTGCTGCGTTCGGATGTGTTCCGTCAGGAAAGCAGGCAAGGCGACTATATTCACGGGTATATGGTCAATTCGGGCTTTTCGGAAAGCATTATGAAGTGGCACAAGATTCATCCAGAGATGCCTCTCCGCTTCTTTTGGGATCATTGGGAAGAAGAACCGGTGAAGAAAATAGACGGCACGCTTTCGTTTTACCAGCTTGATGACGTGGAGTTCTTGCGTCAGATGGCGGGATGCAAGGCTTATGCCAGCACGGCGGGGTTCGAGTCAATCTGCGAGGCCATGTATTTGGGGAAGCCGATCATGATGGTTCCGGCCCATATCGAACAGGAATGCAATGCCTTCGATGCAGAACAGAACGGAGCCGGCATCATTGACGGGAACTTCAATCTGGACAATCTGGTTGACTTTGCCGGCAGATTCCGGCCCAACAGAGAGTTCCGCAGATGGGTTGAATCGGCCGAATACATCATTTTGAATGAAATCGAGCGTTTTGCTCCGCAAAATTCTTTGCATCAGATGTATATGGTAGAAGAATTTGTGTAAAAAAGTCTAAAATTCTCTGTTGAAATCATCTTGTAACATAAAATCGTTTATTTTGCAAAAAAAGTGATTTTATGGCACAGAAGAAGAAAGAAAACCCTTATCTGGAAAGGGATATCAGTTGGATGTATTTTAACAGACGTATTTTGCAGGAGGCGTGTCGCCCGCATGTTCCTATTCTGGAACGTATGGCTTTTCTGGGGATCTACTCGAACAATCTTGATGAATTTTTCCGCGTGCGTGTCGCCACACAAAGCCGTATTGCCGAGTGTATGGACCGCTCGGCTGCGGCTGAGAGGGAAAAGGCGAAAAAGCTGCTCAAGCAGATCGGAAAAATAAACTCTCATTACGTAAAGGACTATGAAGAAGCTGTGCATAATGTAACTGCCGACCTGCGCAAAGACAACATTTATCTGGTTTCAGACGCGGAAGTGACTTCCGAGCAGTTGGAATTCATACGCTCGTTCTATAAAGCTAAAATTTACGGATTTCTGATTCCCGTATGGTTCTCGGCAATCAAGCTGCTTGATTATGAAAACGACGAGAATATCTATCTTGCGGTGAAGGCAACGAAAACAGGGGAAAAAGCTGTGTCGGACTATGCCTTCTTGGAGCTTCCGGTAAATATCTGCGGACGCTTTGTGCGTCTTCCGGACAGCGGCGACAAGAGTTATCTGATGTATCTTGATGACGCAATCCGCTGCTGCCTGCCTCTGGTGTTTGAGGGGCTGGGCTTCGACAAGTTCGAAGCGTATGCTTTCAAGTTTACGCGTGACGCAGAAATGGAAATAGACAACGACCTGCGTACGGGTACGCTGCAGAAAATTTCGAAGGGTGTGAAAAGCCGTAAGCGCGGTGAGCCGCTGCGTGTGATTTATGACTCGAATATGCCGAAAGACTTGCTGAAACGGGTATTGAAGAAGCTTGATCTCGACAGCATGGACACGGTAATCAGCAGCGGACGCTATCAGAACCATAAAGACCTGATGAAATTCCCTGACTGCGGACGTCCGCATCTGAAATATCCTTCCTGGCAGCCCATTCTGAAGAAAGAGCTTGACGGCTCGGACAGCCTGCTGCACAAGATTCAGGAGAAAGACCGATTTATCCATGTACCTTATCACAGCTTTGATTCATTTATCCGTGTGCTTCAGGAGGCGGCTGTGAGCAAGGAGGTAGAAAGCATCAAGATTACCCTCTACCGCCTGGCCAAGGAGTCGAAGGTGGTGAAGGCTCTTATCGGTGCAGCCCGGAACGGGAAAAAAGTGACCGTATGCATTGAACTGCTGGCACGGTTTGACGAAGCGTCAAACATCAACTGGTCGAAAAAGATGCAGGATGCGGGAATTAAGGTGATTTTTGGTGTGGAAGGCTTGAAAGTGCATTCCAAGATCACGCATATCGGCATGAAGAAGGGGCCGGATATAGCCTGCATCAGCACCGGCAACTTCCATGAGGGCAATGCGCGCATGTATACCGACTGCATGCTGATGACCGCTTATCCGCGGCTGGTAAGGGACGTTGACCATGTATTTGATTTTATCGAACGCCCGTATACTCCCATTAGATTCAAGGAACTGCTGGTTTCTCCCAACGAGATGAAGAACAAGTTTGTGGCGCTCATCAATAATGAAATAAAGAACAAGAAGGCGGGAAAACCGGCTTACATCAAGATAAAGATCAACCATATCACCGACCCGATTATGGTGAACAAGCTGTATGAAGCGTCGCAGGCCGGTGTCGACATTGATCTGGTGCTCCGTGGCAACTGCTCGCTGGTGACTGGAATTCCCGGAATCAGCTCCAACATCAGAATTCACGGAATTATTGACCGTTATTTGGAACATTCACGTATCTTTGTATTTGCCAACGGCGGTGAGGAGAAGGTGTTTATCGGTTCTGCCGACTGGATGCCGCGCAACCTCGACAACCGCATTGAAGTGATCACTCCTGTCTATAATCCGGAAATCAAGGAGGAGATGAAGCTCATCGTTGAATACGGGCTGAAAGACACGATGCAGGGACGCATCGTCGACGGGCACGGAGAAAACAAGTTCTGGGGAGAGGAAGAAGAAGGCGCCCAGCCTTTCCGCTCTCAAGAAGCACTTTACAACCATTATGTGGCAGAGAACATGAATGACTAAATAATTATGGATTTGAAAGACAAATTTGAAAGCTACGGCTTCAACTATGCTGCAATTGACATCGGTTCGAACGCAGTCCGTCTGCTCATCAAGCATGTGGAGGAAGACCGGAACGGAAAGGCGACTTTCTCGAAAGTGCTTCTTTTGCGCGTGCCTCTCCGTTTGGGATTTGATGTGTTTGCCATGGGGAAGCTCTCCGAACGGAAAGAGAAAGACATGATCCGGTTGATGGACGCTTTCCAGAATCTTATGAAAATTTACGATGTGGAGGATTATCGTGCCTGCGCCACTTCGGCCATGCGTGATGCCAAGAACGGAAAGGCAATCATCAAGCGCATCAAGAAGAAAACGGGCATCAACATCGAAATCATTGACGGACAGGAAGAAGCGAAGATGGTCTACAATAACCACATCGAATGCATGGAAGACCGGAACGGAAACTATATGTATGTGGATGTGGGCGGCGGAAGCACCGAAATCAACTTGCTTTCTCAGGGAGAACTGGTGTGCAGCCGTTCGTATAACATCGGCACGGTAAGAATCCTGAACAAGGCGGTGAAATCCAGCGAATGGGAACGCCTGAAAACCGACATGGCTGACATTGCCAAATCATATCCCGGAACAAACATTATCGGTTCGGGAGGAAATATCAACAAGATTTACCGTCTGGTTGAAAAGAAAGACAAGAAAGAGCAGAAAATGCCGGTTGAGGCGCTCCACGAGCTGCACGACAGTCTGAAGGTGCTCTCGGTGGAAGAACGTATGGAGAAATACCAGTTGAAGCCCGACCGTGCGGATGTTATCGTGCCGGCAGGGGAAATATTCACGACCATTGCCGACATTATCCATGCCAACTATGTATACGTGCCGGTAATCGGTTTGTCTGACGGCATCATCGACGGACTGTATGCGCACCATCTGGAAGAGGAAAAGGCTGCGTTGGGCGGCAACTGAATGCGTGTGGGGCTTCCCGTACCAAACCTTTTCTGAAAGGATAAAATCTCTTGCTCCAGGCTAAAGATACATATCTCCAGCCTGGAGATACATATTTTTAACCTGAAGATGCATATCTTTAGGCTGAAGACAGAAATGTGGCTGGCATTTCTGTCTTTTTGTATCCGGAACTTCCGGAGTGTTCTGCCCGGCGCATCCTCCTTTTTCGTATGCCCGAGAATTTCGCCGTATCATAAAATCACGTATCTTTGCAGGAGTTTTTCATTTACGTCGAACACAACAAAAAAGAAAGGGAAACATTGTGGCTAAAGATAATGAAGTGGTATTGACCCCGATGATGAAGCAGTACTTTGAACTGAAGGCGAAGCACCCGGACGCGATTATGCTGTTCCGGTGCGGTGACTTTTATGAAACTTATTCGGAGGATGCTGTGACTGCTGCCGATATTTTGGGAATCACGCTGACCCGGCGCGCCAACGGACAAAGCAAGACTGTAGAAATGGCGGGTTTTCCTTACCATGCGCTCGACACTTACCTGCCCAAGCTGATACGTGCAGGCAGGCGTGTGGCTATCTGTGACCAGCTGGAGGATCCGAAAACGACGAAAAAGCTGGTGAAGCGGGGCATCACGGAGCTGGTGACACCGGGAGTAGCCATCAATGACAATGTGCTTTCTTATAAAGAGAACAACTTTCTGGCAGCCATACACTTCGGGAAAACCGCTTGTGGTGTGGCTTTTCTAGACATCTCGACCGGAGAGTTTCTCACGGCGGAAGGTCCTGCGGACCATATAGACAAGCTGCTGAACAATTTCGCTCCGAAGGAAGTGCTTTTTGAACGCGGAAAGAAGCCGATGTTCGAAGGAAACTTCGGCAACAAATTCTTCACCTTCGAGCTTGAAGACTGGGTGTTTACCGAAAACTTCGGGAGAGAAAAGCTGCTGAAGCATTTCGACACCAAGAACCTCAAAGGGTTCGGTATCGAGAATCTTCATAACGGCATCGTGGCTTCGGGAGCTATCCTTCAGTATCTGGAGATGACGCAGCATTTCCAGATTGACCATATCACTTCGATCACGCGCATCGAAGAGGAGCGGTACGTGCGTCTTGACAAGTTTACGGTGAGAAGCTTGGAGCTTGTAGGAAGCATGAATGACGAAGGAACCAGCCTGCTCGACATTATCGACCGTACGGTCAGTCCGATGGGCGCGCGTATGCTGAAGCGCTGGGTGCTGTTCCCTTTGAAGGAGATACGGCCGATAAACGAGAGGCTGGATGTGGTGGAGTATTTCTTCCGGGAACCGGATTTCAAGGATTTTGTTGAGGAAAAGCTGCATCTGATCGGCGATTTGGAACGCATCATCTCGAAGGCGGCGGTAGGACGCATTTCGCCGAGGGAGGTGGTGCAGCTGAAAGTGGCTTTGCAGGCAATCGAACCGATCAAGAATGCATGTCTGAATGCGGACAACGAGAGCCTGCGGCGCATCGGCGAACAGCTGCAGCCCTGCGCTGAGCTGCGCGACCGGATTGCCAGAGAGATAAAGAACGATCCGCCGCTGCTCATCAATAAAGGCGGAGTGATTGCGGATAACGTGAACGGAGAGCTTGATGAACTGCGCAAGATTGCTTATTCGGGAAAAGACTATCTGCTTCAGATACAGCAGCGGGAGATCGAACAGACAGGCATTCCCAGCCTGAAGATCGCCTATAACAATGTGTTCGGCTATTATATTGAAGTAAGGAATACCCATAAGGATAAGGTTCCTTCCGACTGGATCCGCAAGCAGACGCTGGTCAATGCGGAGCGTTACATCACGCAGGAACTGAAGGAGTATGAAGAAAAGATTCTGACAGCGGAAGAAAAGATTCTGATTCTGGAAACCCGCCTGTATAATGAACTGGTGGCCGGACTGACCGAATACATTCCTTCCATCAAGGTCGACGCATCGCATATTGCGCGGCTGGATTGCCTGCTTGCATTTGCCGGCGTGGCGAAGGAGAACAGATACATCCGCCCGGTAGTGGCTGACGATGACATTCTTGATATCAGACAGGGACGCCATCCGGTCATTGAGAAGCAGTTGCCTTTGGGAGAGAAATACATAGCCAATGATGTTTATCTGGATACGGAGAAACAGCAGATCATCATTATTACCGGACCGAATATGGCCGGAAAGTCGGCTTTGCTCCGGCAGACCGCATTGATCACGCTGATGGCTCAGATCGGATGCTTTGTGCCGGCGGAAAGCGCGCATGTGGGGCTGGTCGACAAGGTCTTTACACGTGTGGGAGCAAGCGACAACATCTCTGTCGGCGAGTCAACCTTTATGGTTGAGATGAACGAGGCTGCCAATATCCTGAACAACCTTTCTCCCCGCAGCCTGGTGCTTTTTGACGAACTGGGGCGAGGAACTTCCACTTATGACGGCATCTCGATCGCGTGGGCGATTGTGGAGCATATCCACGAGCACAAGCGCGCCCGTGCCCGCACGCTTTTCGCTACGCACTATCATGAGCTGAACGATATGGAGGCTAAGTTCTCGCGTATAAAGAACTACAATGTTTCGGTGAAGGAAGTGGACAACAAGGTAATTTTTCTCCGCAAACTGGAACGGGGAGGCAGCGAGCATTCCTTTGGTATTCATGTGGCGAAGATGGCCGGCATGCCCAAGTCTATCGTGAAGCGGGCGGAAGAGATTCTGTGCCAGTTGGAAAAAGAGAACCGTCAGGAGGGTATTGCTTCCAGATCGGTTGCAGCGGCGGCGGCATCACGTCCGAAACCCGGAGAAGGAGTGCAGTTGAACTTTTTCCAGCTTGATGACCCTGTATTGTGCCAGATACGTGACGAGATTCTGAATCTGGACGTCGACAATCTGACTCCGCTGGAGGCTCTGAACAAGCTGAACGACATAAAGAAAATCGTGAGGGGAAAATAGTTCTTCGCAACCCTTCCTGCGGCAGCCGTTTGTCTATGATTCTGCGGTGTATTGTCTGGGTGTTTTGCCGAAAGCAGCCTGGAAGCATTTCGAGAAGTAAGACGGGTTGGAGTATCCTACCATATACATGACTTCCGCGATGCTGAACTTCTTTTGTTTGAGCAGCATGGCAGCTTTTTTCATCCGGATGGACTTGATGTATTCTACGGGACTCATGCCTGTGAGCTGTTTCAGTTTGCGGTAAATCTGTTTGCTTCCCATCCCGGACAGTTCGCAGAGCGAGTTTACGTTCAGGTCTGAATCCGAAATATGGTCTTCAATGAGCTGGGTGATGCCGGCCAGAAATTTTTCGTCCTGCGAAGCGATGTTGTCCGGTTCCTTGGGAGTGGACAGGCTGTCAACTCTCGCTTTGGTTTCATAGGCTGCTTTGTTGTCAAGAAGCTGTGCCACCTTGTATAAGAGCAGCTCAGCGTCAAAGGGTTTGGAGATGAAGGCATCTATTTTTGATTGCAGGCTTTCCCGCCGCGTTTCCCTGTCGTCTTTGGCCGTAAGCAGAATGATGGGGATGGTGGACGTGTTTATGTTCTTTTTCAGGATATCGCTCATTTCGATTCCGTCCATAACCGGCATCATAAAGTCTGAGATAATGAGGTCGGGCATGTGGCTTCCAACGCTCGACAACGCTTCTTTTCCGTCCGATGCGTACAGGCAGTTGTAGTGACCTGTCAGGATATTTCCTATCATATCCCTCATCTCGGCATTGTCGTCAACGACCAGAACGGTTTGTTTGTCCTCATCTTCCGTATTCTCAGCTTCTTCCGGCTGAAGGTTGATTGTCCGGTCGGCGGGAAAAGACAGGGTAAACGACGTTCCTTTGCCGTCATCAGAAGTCACGGAAACAGCTCCATGGTGCATTTCTGTATAGGTCTTGACCAGATATAGCCCGATGCCTGTGCCTTCCTTGACGTGCTTGGTGCGTGACGACTGGAAGAATCGCTGGAAGATGTAAGGGAGTTCGTTTTGTGGAATGCCGATTCCGGTATCTGAAATGGTTATGGATACTGTTTCCCGTTCTTCGTCATAATGGATGGCGACTGATACGCTTCCTTCTTCCGGCGTGTATTTGTTTGCGTTTGACAGCAGGTTATTGATGATCGAGTCAAACTTGACAGCATCCATGTCCATATAAAGCTTGTCCGTGTCGCTGATGAATTTCCATTCGTGCTTGTGCGTTACGTCAGCTTCGGCAAATCCCATGTATATGCTTCTGACGCGTGAAACCAGTTCGATTCGTGAAGTTATCAGAAACGAATCCTCCTTGCTGCCGATGCGGTTGAAGTCAAGCAGCTTATGAATCATTGCATTGAGTGACATGGCGTTCCGGTATACGCTTTCCAGCATGGCCTTTTGCCTGGAGTCTTTGGTGTCTATGATCAGCTTGCTTACCGGTGCGATAATCATGCTTACCGGATTTTTCAGATCATGCGAGATGTTTGAAAGAAAGTTGATTTTTCTTCGCGACTGTTCCAGTATCTGTCTTTTTTCGATGCGTTCCAGCCGAAGCCGGTTCTTGACAATGAAAAAGTTGATGATCCATGCAATAAGCGCGCTTGCCAGCATGAAGTAGCATATTTTTGCCCAAAGAGTATAGTACCATGGCGGGAGGATGTTGACAGTCAGAAGATTGTCTGTTTCTTTTCCGCTTTCCATGTCTTTCACCGACAGTTGGTATTTTCCGTATGGCAGGTTGTTGTATACGATTCGGTTTGAATGTCCGTTTTCCAGGTGCCATTTGCTGTCGAGCCCTTTCAGTCTGTATGCAAACATTTTTCTTTCCGTTTGCGAATAGGGAAGGTCGGAAAACTCCAGGATCAGGTTGTTTTCCGTATGTTTCAGGCTGACTGTTTCACTGTAGCGGATGCTCTTTTCTGTCTTGAACGGATGGTTGTTTACGTAAATGCCGGTCAGGCGCACGGTTGTGGGCATCTGTTCGGGTTCGTTGACTATCGACTGGCTGCAAATGCCTATTCCGTCGTTTCCTCCGAGAATCACCCGGCGGTTGGTCTTGTCATAGTAAAGACAGGAAAACGGGCGGTCGGCAATGCGCAGCCGGGTAGCCTTGCACTCGCTTTTGCATATAGTCCAGAGCCCTTTGGAGGTTGAAATCCAGATAGCGTTTTCCACCTCTGTCATCGACAGTATTCCGCAGTCGTGTGATTCTTCAAGAGGGATGAGGTCTGTGTGCTCCGTGGCCGGGTCGATACGGAGTATCTGATTGTGGCATCCTATCCATACCAAGCCCTCTGAATCGGTCATGAGAAAGTCTGGCTGTGTCCCTGAAAGCGAGTCGGGGAGGTTGAATGTAGAGATGGCATTTGTTTCAGGGTTCAGTTTCTGGATCCCGTTATTGTAGAGCATGAGCCAGATATTTCCGGTTTTGTCTTGCACGATCTGGTTCACGAACATGCTTTTCAGTCCGTCGGCCGATGTATAGTTCTTGTCTGCGATAAGATAGTTGGAGCGCGATTCTTTCAGTTTCTTCATGCTGATGCGGAAGATTCCCCCGAGGCAGGTACTTATCCAAAGGTTTTTCTGCTTGTCTTCAAACAGATAGTATGCCCAGTTTGCGTTGTAGGTATGGGTGCTGTCGGTTATGAAATAATGCACGAACTGTCTGGTCTGTTTGTCGTATCTTTCAATGCTTCCGTCCGTAGCTATCCACACATCTCCGTCGTTGTCTTCATAGATATGCCGGATGCGGTTGTGCGCCAGAGGGAGTGAGGTGTTTACCTTGAACCAACGGACTTGCGGTTTCTCTTCGTCCAGGCTTGTCAGTTGCAGCAGTCCGTCCGTACCTCCTGCCCAGTAGGTTCCTTTCGAATCATGCAAGATTGAGTAAAACTGGTTTCCCTCTCCGCTGTCGGTCAGTTGCCAGATCGGCATGAATCGGTAGTGTCTGGAGTTTTTTGCCAGCGATACTCCATTGTCGGTCCCGATCCATACGTTGGCGTTTGCATCAGCAAACAGACTCCATACGATGTTGTTTGGCAGGGAGGCTGTATTTCTGGAATCATGGCGGAGGTGGGTGATTTGCCGTGTGGATTTGTCGAAAATATACATTCCATTGTCTGTTCCGAGCAAAAGATTCTTTTCCGTGTCGAAGGCCAGCGATTTGATAGAGTTCCGGTGAAACGATTCGATTCGTTCCGTTTTTCCGTCCGGCTTATACTTCATCAGTTCACCTTCGGTTCCTATCCAGATACACCGCTCTTCCTTGTCTTCCAGCAGAGCGTTGATGAAAAGGTTCTTGTGTTCGTTGGGATTTTGGATGTTTATCTGTTTGAAGTCATTCTTTTCTTCGTCGAAGCTGCACAACCCGTTGTAGGTGCCTACATAGAGCGTACTGTCTGATGATAGCAGCAGTGAATAGATGGTGGGGTGCGGAAGATTGCTGTTGCGGGGAGTGAACTGGCGGAGGCGTTTTGTGTTCAGGTCATAGAGAAACAAGCCGCTGAACGTGCCTATCCAGAGCCGGTCTTCCTGGCGGGCAATGCTGCGCACATCGGGAGGAAAAGAAACCGGTGCGGGCAGATAATGGTCTGTTTTATAATTGTATATCAAGATGCCGTTGTCTGTTCCGAGATAGAAACAGTCGCCGATGCATATGCCGCAGTAGATGCGCACGTTGTTTTCCGTTCCGTACTCAAAATGGGCGTGGGCGGTGTATCCGTCGTAGCTGAGCAGGCCTGCGTTTGAGCCAAACCATATCAGGCCGCTGGGATCTTGCAGGAAGCAGCTGGTGATGGACGATTCGGTATCGTTGTGAATCCTTTCAAGTTGCAGGTAAGAAATCTGCTGCCCGAAAGCAGAAAAAAGGCTTTGCAGAATCAGGGTCAGGAGCAGCAGAATATGTTTTTTCATACGGAGTGATTTTGGGTAAATGATACATTAGCAAAGGTAACAAGATTTTTTAATTTGTAAATGCCTATAAACCTGTTAACTTTCATTATCTTTGCACGTCTGATGGGAAATAAATAAAAATCAAATATATAATTACTCGCTATGGAATATAATTTCAGAGAGATTGAGAAGAAATGGCGGCAGAAGTGGGTGGAAAATAAAACCTACAAGGTTGCTGAAGATGAAACAAAGAAAAAATATTATGTGTTGAATATGTTTCCTTACCCTTCGGGTGCAGGACTGCATGTGGGACATCCCTTGGGATATATCGCCAGTGACATTTATGCGCGCTATAAAAGGCTGCAAGGGTTCAATGTGTTGAATCCGATGGGCTATGACGCTTACGGCCTGCCTGCCGAACAGTATGCCATCCAGACCGGACAGCATCCGGCGATCACTACTGTCAACAACATCAACCGCTATCGGGAGCAGCTTGACAAGATCGGCTTCTCGTTCGACTGGGACCGGGAGGTTCGCACATGTGATCCGGAATATTACCACTGGACGCAATGGGCGTTCCAGAAGATGTTCAACAGCTATTACTGCAACCAGGAACGGCAGGCGCGTCCTATAAGCGAACTGGTCAAAGCTTTTGAAACAAGCGGTACCCAAGGGCTGGATGTGGCTTGCAGCGAAGAGCTGGACTTCACGGCAGAAGAATGGAAGGCCAAGTCGGATAAGGAAAAGCAGGAAACGCTGATGAACTATCGCATTGCTTATTTGGGTGAAACGATGGTGAACTGGTGTCCGGCCTTAGGCACGGTGCTTGCCAATGACGAGGTTGTTGACGGTGTGTCGGAACGTGGCGGCCATCCGGTGGTGCAGAAGAAAATGCGCCAGTGGTGCCTGAGAGTTTCGGCGTATGCCCAGCGTTTGCTTGACGGTCTGGACACTATTGACTGGACTGATTCGCTGAAAGAAACGCAGCGCAACTGGATCGGTCGTTCGGAAGGTGCGGAAGTGCGCTTCAAGGTGAAGGACAGTGACATGGAGTTTACCATTTTCACCACTCGTGCCGATACGATGTTTGGCGTAACATTCATGGTGCTGGCACCCGAAAGTGAGCTGGTTTCTCAACTGACTACCGACGAGCAGCGTGCTGAAGTGGAGGCTTACCTTGACCGCACGAAGAAACGTACAGAGCGTGAACGCATTTCTGACCGCCGTGTGACGGGTGTATTCAGCGGTTCGTATGCTGTCAATCCGTTTACGGGTGAAGCTGTGCCTGTCTGGATCAGCGATTACGTATTGGCTGGATACGGTACGGGAGCCATTATGGCGGTTCCGGCTCACGACAGCCGTGACTATGCGTTTGCAAAGCATTTTGGCCTGCCGATTGTTCCTTTGGTGGAAGGATGCGATGTAAGCGAAGAAAGTTTCGATGCGAAAGAAGGCATCGTATGCAATTCTCCGAAAGAAGGCGTTACGCCATATTGTGATCTGAACTTGAACGGACTGACCATCAAGGAAGCGATTGCAGCGACCAAGAAATATGTGAAGGAACATAACCTGGGGCGTGTGAAGGTAAACTACCGTCTGCGTGACGCCATCTTTTCGCGCCAGCGTTATTGGGGCGAACCGTTCCCTGTGTATTATAAGGACGGGATGCCTTATATGATTGACGAAAGCAAGCTGCCGCTGGAATTGCCGGAAGTAGACAAGTTCCTTCCGACAGAAACAGGCGAGCCGCCGTTGGGGCATGCAGCCAAGTGGGCCTGGGATGTAACGAAGGGCGAAGTGGTGGAGAACTCAAAGATTGACAATGTGAATGTGTTCCCGCTCGAACTGAATACCATGCCGGGATTTGCCGGTTCAAGCGCTTATTATCTGCGCTACATGGATCCGCACAACAGCAAGGAGCTGGTTTCTGAGAAGGCAGACCGTTATTGGCAGAACGTGGATCTGTATGTCGGCGGAACAGAACATGCGACGGGACATCTGATTTATTCCCGTTTCTGGAACAAGTTCTTGTATGATTTGGGTGTAAGTGTCAAGGAAGAGCCGTTCCAGAAACTTGTGAACCAGGGCATGATTCAGGGACGAAGCAATTTTGTTTACCGCATCAAGGATACCAATACTTTTGTTTCGCTGGGACTGAAAGATCAGTATGATGTGACTCCGCTGCACGTGGATGTAAACATTGTATCGAACGACGTTCTTGACATTGAAGCCTTCAAAAACTGGCGTCCGGAATACAATACGGCGGAATTCATCCTGGAAGACGGAAAATACATCTGCGGATGGGCCGTTGAGAAGATGAGCAAATCAATGTATAATGTCGTGAATCCGGATATGATTGTAGAAAGATACGGTGCCGATACGTTGCGCATGTATGAGATGTTCCTTGGTCCTGTAGAGCAGTCCAAACCTTGGGACACGAACGGCATCGACGGTGTTCACCGCTTCCTGAAGAAGCTTTGGAACATGTTCTACGACCGTCAGGGCAATTTCATGCCGGCAGAGGGAGAGGCTTCCAAAGAAGAACTGAAATCGATCCATAAGCTGATCAAGAAGGTGACGGCAGATATTGAGGTGTTCTCTTACAATACATCTGTAAGTGCATTCATGATTTGCGTGAACGAACTGACTGCACTGAAGTGCCGCAACAAAGCCGTGTTAAGCGACTTGATTGTGCTTCTGGCTCCGTTTGCTCCTCATCTTGCGGAAGAGTTATGGGAAGCGCTCGGACACGACACAACCGTGTGTGACGCAACGTGGCCGCTGTGCAATGAAGAATATCTGAAGGAAGACTCTGTAAAATATACGGTATCGTTCAACGGAAAGGCTCGTTTCACGATGGAGTTCCCGGTAGATGCAGACAATGATACCATTCAGGCTGCAGTAATGGCCGAAGAACAGTCGCAGAAATGGATTGACGGCAAGACACCGAAGAAGGTGATTATCGTGCCGAAGAAGATTATAAACATCGTATTGTAATTTTTTCATTCATCGCAGAGGGCGCAGAGGGACACAGAGAAAGACGATTGATCTTTGTGCTCTTTGTGTCCTCTGCGGTGATTTTTTTATATCGGTTTTTATGGAATCATCATTGTTAATCAAGAAATTGGGCCGTGAGTCGAAAGACTATCTGGCCATTACGTTCGGTCTGATCTGCTATTCGCTTGGTTGGGCGGCTTTCCTTCTGCCTTATCAGATTACTACCGGGGGAGTGACAGGTATTGCAGCTATCATCTATTATGCCACAGGGATAGAGATCCAGATTTCTTATTTCATCATCAACGCCGTCTTTCTGGGATTTGCCTTGAAGATTCTGGGCCCGAGATTCAGCGTGAAGACTGTGTATGCCATCTTTATGCTGACTTTTCTGCTTTGGTTTTTCCAGATGCTGCTGAAGGACGAAAACGGACATTTGCCGCAACTGCTCGGCCCGAATCAGGACTTCATGGCCTGTGTTATCGGGGCAGGTCTTTTGGGTTTCGGCATAGGCATCGTGTTCTGCAACAACGGTAGCACGGGCGGAACGGATATCATCGCATGGATTATCAACAAGTATAAGGACGTGACGCTGGGCCGGATGATGATGTACTGTGACATTGTCATCATTTCTTCCTGCTATTTCATTTTTCATGACTGGCGCAGGGTGCTGTTTGGCTTCTGTGTGCTGTTTATCATGAGCATTGTGATCGACTACGTTATCAACAGTGCCCGCCAGTCGGTGCAGTTCCTGATCTTTTCGCGCAAATACGAAGAAATCGCTGAAGGAATAGCCACGAAGATTGACCGCGGCGTGACGCTGCTCGACGGGAAAGGATGGTACAGCAAGCAGGAAATCAAAGTGGTGGTGGTGCTGGCTAAGAAAAGCGAGTCAATAGACATTTTCCGTCTGGTGAAGGATATAGACCCGAATGCTTTCGTTTCCCAGAGCAACGTGGTGGGCGTGTACGGCGAAGGGTTTGACAAGCTGAAAGTGAAATAGGGGAGTGTGCCGTGAGCGGAGAGGTTCTCATACAAGTGTCCTATCCTCACGGACCGGACACAGGCAATGTATATGATAATGAAAAGAAAAGTGTGTCCCTAGCTGTTTCCTCCGCCTAAGGCATGATAGAGGCTGATGACGCTTTGTATCTCATCGTAGCGGTCGGCTATCAGTGTCAGGCGGGCTGACAGCAGCGACTGGCGCGCGGTAAGAACTTCCAGGAAGTTTGTTGTTCCGTGTTCCATCAAGAGCTGCGTGTCGTGTACCGTGTTTTGCAGGTGTTTAACCTGTTCGTCGTTCAGGCGTATCCGTTCGCGGGCCGTCTGCCATTGCGACAGGGCGTTGTTCACTTCTTCGCCGGCATCAAGCAGCGACTGCCGGAAGCTGAGCAAGGCTTCTTCTTGCTGAGCCTTTGCTATTTTCAGGTTAGCAATGTTTTCTCCGCGGTTGAAAAGAGGCTGTATCAATGATCCGATGGCCTGCAGAAGCCATCCGCCCGGATTGGTTATGGTTGTCCCTCCATTGTTTGTCCATCCTGCCGCACCGTTTAGCGTGATGCTCGGATAGAAGGCCGCCCGTGCGCTGTTGGTTGTATAGAATGCCTGCTTTAATGCGGCTTCAGCCTGCCGGATGTCCGGACGGTTTGCGAGCAGGTCGAGCGGAACTCCCGTGCTGAGGTTTTGCGGAAACGACTGGCGGCTGAGGCTTCCCCGTTCGATATGCCTTGCTGTTTGTCCCAAGAGGGAAGACAGCGAGTTTTCCGTTTCTTTTATGCTTTGCTGAAGGCTGAGCAGCGAGGCGGCTGCATCGGCGCGGCTGGCTTCTGCCTGACTTACGGTCGAGCGGTCGGCCTGTCCGGCTTTCATCAAGGAATAGAGCGTTTGCACGTATTCCTTCCAGTTTTCCACGGTTTCGGCAGTGACATTTGCTTGTTCGTCAAGCATCAGGAGTGTATAGTAGCTTTCGGCTACGGTGGCGATGAGCTGTGTTTGTACGGCTTGCCGGTAGGCATCGCTTTCTTCCAGTGCAGCGCGTGCGTTTCGCTTTGCGTTTGTCAGTTTGCCGAAAAGGTCGGCTTCCCAGCTTGCCGATGCTCCCAGCGTATAGGTTTTGGCCGGTTTGCTTCTCTCAAAACTGCTCAGGCTTCCTTCTGGATCAAGTTGCAAGGAAGGGAGATAGGCGAGTTTGGAAGACATCAGCGAAGCTTGTGCTTCCTTGACTTTCAGGCGGGCTATGCGGAGATCCGTATTCGTCCGGAGTGCCTGGCTTATCAGATCCTGCAGTTGAGGGTCGGCAAAGAGTTCTTTCCATGAGAGTTCTGCCAGCGATGAAGCGGTGTCGGCAGCCAGTTCTTCACGAAACAGGCTGTCGGTTGTGGCTGTAAGATCGGGTTGCTTGTATTTGTTGTAGATGCCGCATCCTTCAAGCAGGCATGTGGCAAATAGGGCAAACAATATCTTTTTCATATGCTTTGTCATTTTTGTCCGGATTTTCTGCTTTTGCCGGTGTTTATTGCTTATTTGTATGATGGTCAATGTCTTCTTTATATATACGTTTGGGCATCAGCCGTTCCTGCATTGCCTGGAACACGATGAAGAGGGCCGGAACGGTGAAGAGCAGGGCGATGGTTCCTATAATCACGCCGCCCACCACGCCTGTGCCAAGCGAGATGTTGCCGTTGGCCCCTGCTCCTGACGCGAATATCAGGGGAAGCATGCCGATAGCTATGCAGAGCACGGTCATCAGAATCGGACGCAGGCGGACGGATGCGGCAGAAACGGCAGCTTGGGCGAGGCTCATTCCCTGGCGGCGGCGTTCGGCGGCGTATTCGGTTACCAGAATCGCAGTCTTGGCCAGCAGTCCGATAAGCATGATCAGTCCCGTCTGCATGTAAATGTTGTTTTCCAGTCCGCACAGATTGCTCAGGGCGAAGCTGCCCAACAATCCGAAAGGTACGCTGAGCATTACCGCCAGTGGGACGAACAGGCTTTCATAGAGAGCGCAGAGAATGAGGTAGACGAATACAATGCAAATGGCAAACACGATGACCGTGTTCGAGCTGCTTCCTGCTTCTTCGCGGGTGATACCTCCGTACTCGTAGCCGTAGCCCACGGGCAATGTGCTCTGCGCCACCTCTTCTACAGCCTTTATGACATCGCCCGAACTGTATCCGTCGTTCATCATGGCATTGATCTGGATGCTGTTGTAGAGGTTGAAGCGGGTCAGCGTTTCCGGCCCGTATGTCTTGGTAAGGGTGACGAATTGTCCGATGGGAGCCATTTCTCCGGCATCTGTGCGTACGAACATGTTGTCAAGCGCACCGGTGTTCAGACGGAAGTCTTTGCCGGCCTGCACATAAACGCGGTAGAGCTTGGAGAACCGGTTGAAGTTGGACGAATAGCTTCCTCCTATGTATCCGGACATGACGTCCAGCACGTCGGTGGGTGATACGCCCATCCGTTTGCATCGCGCGGCATCCACCTCCACGCGGTATTGCGGATAGTTTATGTCAAAGGTAGAATAGGCTGTCTGTATTTCGGGGCGTTTGTTCAGTGCCGCGATGAACTTGTCTGTATATTCCTTCAGTGTCGAGATGTCGCCTCCTGCGCGGTCCTGCACATAGAGCTCCACGCCGCTTCCTGTGCTGTATCCCATGATGGTGGGTTGTGCGAAGGCGAAGAGCTTGGCACTGTGTATATTGGCCGTACGGCGGTATATTTCTCCGATGACAGCAGTGATGTAGTCTTCTTCCTTTTGCCGTTCTTCCCAGTTCTTCAGTTTGATGATGAGCATTCCGCCGCTGGCAGCCTGTCCGCCCAGCATGCTGTATCCGGCTACGTTGGAGTAGCGCATGATTTGCGGTATGTCTTTGATGCTGGCTTCCACTTCGGCCATGGCCTTGATGGTTCGTGAAAGGCTGCTTCCGGGAGGCGTGGTGACGTTGACGAATACAGTGCCCATGTCTTCGTCGGGCACAAGTCCTGTTTTAGTGGACTTCATCAGTACGGCAAGCAGGACGATGGATGCCGCAACACCGGCTCCGATCAGCCACTTGCGGCGGAAGAACCATTTCACCCCGCTTTTATAGCGTAGCAGGAGGCGGTTGAACGAAGCCTCGAACGCCTGATGGAAACGCGAAGAAAAGCTTAGCTTCTGGCCGGTGGATGCATCGGTGTGCGGCGTCATGATCAGTGCGCAGAGTGCAGGACAGAGTGTCAGCGCATTGATGGCGGATATGCCTACCGCCACTGCCATTGTCAGTCCGAACTGCATATAGAACGTTCCGCTGGTTCCTCCCATAAACGAGGTGGGTACAAACACAGCCATAAATACCAGCGAAGTGGTGACGATGGCCGTGGCGATGCCGTCCATTGCCCGCGTTGTGGCCTGATAGGGCGAGCGGATTCCTTCATCGAACTGCGCCTGCACCGCTTCTACCACCACAATGGCGTCGTCTACCACCGTACCGATGACCAGCACGAGAGCGAACAATGTCAGCAGGTTCAGTGAAAATCCGGCTACATAGAGGAATGCAAAGGTTCCTACCAGCGATACGATGACCGATATGGCAGGAATGACGGTCGACCGTATGCTTTGCAGAAAGACGTAAACCACGAGAATGACGAGAATGATTGCTTCGACCAATGTTTTCACAACCTCGTGGATGGAAGCATCGAGAAACTCTTTTGTGCTCATCAGGTCCGCCAGCACCAGTTCTTTGGGAAGTTCTTTGTTCACTTCTTCCATCAGTTTGTCTATTTCGCTGATAATTTCGTTTGCGTTCGAGCCGGCTGTTTGTGAGATCATAGCCGTGGCTCCCGGGTGTCCGTTTACCTCACTGTTGTGCGAATAGCTTTGCGTGCCCAGTTCAATGGTAGCGATGTCTTTCAGGCGCAGCACTTCTCCGCCTTCCAGGGAGGTGATGACCAGATTTCCGAATTCTTCGGGTTTCTCATAGCGTCCGCGGTATTTTAAAGTGTACTGGAATGTGTTGTCCGAGTCCTCGCCTAACGTACCGGTGGCGGTTTCTATGTTCTGTTCGTCAAGAACGGCAGTTATGTCGGCAGGCACCAGCCCGTATTGCGCCATCTTTTGCGGATTGAGCCAGATGCGCATGGCATAGTCGTCCCCCATCACGTTTACGTTTCCCACGCCGCTGATGCGTGACAGCCGCGGCTCGATGTTTATCTTGAAATAATTGTTGATGAATGTCTGGTCGTAGCTGTCGTCGGGCGAATAGAGTGCGATGATTTTCAGCATGCTGTTCTGCCGCTTTTCTACGGTGACTCCGATTTGGGTCACTTCGGCCGGCAGCAGTCCCTCGGCCTCGCTCACGCGGTTTTTTGTATTGATAGTCGCCATATCCGGGTCGGTGCCTTGCTTGAAATAGACGGTAATGTCGCCTGCACCGGTATTGGTGGAAGTGGATGTCATATAGATCATGTCTTCTACGCCGTTGATGGCCTCTTCCAGCGGTACGACAACCGATTTCTGTACGGTTTCGGCATTGGCTCCCGTATAAGTGGTCGATACCATAACAGTAGGCGGTGCTATGTCAGGATATTGTTCCATCGGAAGGTTGCTTAGTCCGATAAGTCCTACCAGCAGGATCAACACCGATATTACGCCTGCCAGGATGGGACGGTTTATAAAGGTCTGTAATTTCATAATGCTTTAGTTGATATTGTTTGTTGTAAGAATAGTCCAATCATACTTGTTTGTCGTTTTTGCTTTCATGGCTCTTTCAGGTCTTTTCGTGTCCGCTTTCAATCAGTGTCCCCTCTTGCAGCAGGCCTGCTCCTTCGGCCACGATCACGTCACCGGCCTTCAGTCCTTGCTCTATAATGTATTCTTTTCCGTTGTCAACCGGAAAGACGGTTACGGGAGTGGATGTCGCTTTGCCGTCTGTCACGCGATAGACAAAGATTTTGTCCTGTATTTCGTAGGTAGCCTCTTGCGGTACGACAAGCACATTGTCCATCTGATACGGAAAGACCACCGTTCCGCTTCCTCCGTTGCGCAGCATCCGTTCGGGGTTGGGAAAGGTGGCCCGCAGGCTGACGCTTCCCGTTCCGGTATCGATTGTGCCGCTCATTGCATCTATTTTCCCTTTGTGCGCATACATCAGTCCGTCGCTCAGCCGTAATTCTACTTCAGGCATCTGCTTCATGGCTTCTTCCAGCGTTCCGTTTTCTCGTATCAGCGACAATACCTGATTCTCGGTCATCGAGAAGTAAACATACATTTCCCCGTCGTCCGAAACCGTGGCAAGCGGTGTGGTTATGGAAGCATCGACCAGTGCGCCGACACGGTATGGAATCATGCTTGCCACTCCGTTGACCGGACTTTTCACTTCTGTGTACGAGAGGTCATTCCGCGCGCTGATTTCGGCTGCTTGTGCCTGCTCCAGCGCGGCTTCCGCCTCAAGCAGCTGGTTGCGTGCCGTTTGCAGGTCAAAAGCCGATACGACATGCTCGTTGAACAGCTCTTCTTTGCTGCTTGCAGTCATCCGTGCAGTTGCCACAGCAGCCTCTGCGCTTTTTACGTTGGCCACAGCCGTCTGCAAGGCAGCTTTGTATGGCACCTGATCGATGATGAAGAGTGTTTGTCCTTTAGTGACTTTTGCTCCTTCTTCGATGCATACTTCTGTTATTGTGCCGCTGACTTGCGGCCGTATTTCCACGCATTGCCTTCCGGTGATGACCGCAGTATAGTTTTGGTTGAGCGTGCGGCTTTCGGCGGTCATGGTCATCGTGTTGTATCTGCCCGTTTCGGCAGTATGCGGTGTGTTGCTGCAGGATGTTGCCAGCAGCAGACATCCGATTTCTGTGTATAAAAACAACTTCTTCATTTCTTTAATTTGATTTTTGTTTTTAAGTTAATTCTGACAGCAAAAGTAAGAAGTGCGCTTTTCAGAGTTCGGGTTTCATTCCGTTTTTTGTTGGTTTGAATTTGCTGCTTAATGTTTTTAAACGCTAGTTGCAGAATGTTTTGATCTTTGCAGGCAGGATGGAACGCAAAGAGGCGTATGGCAGAAAAATTGTCAGAATCCGAAAAGAAATAGTTTCAAACCGATGATTATATCTTTTTTCAGTTTACAAATTATAAAACATTGAAAATGATTTCTGCCGTTGGCCCGATCTGTCTATTTTTATGGGCAAAATGTCAGATAAGCATGAAATGTAAAGTTTTTTCAGAGTGGATTTCGCCTGAGGCCGTGACTAACGGACAGGTGACAGAGAAGGCCTCCAACAGCAGGATGAGCATACTGGAACTTTCAGGCGAGCATGTGTTTCTTTTGGGGGGCGTGTCGGAGGAATCGTGTGAAACTTCTTTGCTGCTCATGGAGGGGGAGATTAGCTTTTCGATACGCGGAGAACGCGTTGCGGTTCTTGCTCCGGCGTACATCGATTTTATCCTTGTCAGCAACAGGTGGAGCGACATAAAGACGAATGCAGCCTTTAAAGGCCGCCTGATTCTGTCAGACAAGATTTTCTTTAAGAAAACGATAGACAATATCCGCTTTAATTTTTCGGAAGTCATCTATTGGTATGCGCAAAAGCCTTTTGTTTCGTTCGGCGACGAGGAGAGCAAGCGCATGATTTTGCTTACAGATCTGCTGATTGACATCATCAATAAGCCGGACCATCATTTCTGCGAGGAAATTCAGAAAGACTTCTTGCAGACCTTGCAGCTGGATTTGTGGAACATCGTTTTCAAGCTATACAAGACAGGTTCTGGCAGCGAAAGGTATGTGTGGGCCGATATGCTCGGACGTTTTCTCCATCTGGTGCAGACTCATTGCCGTGAACACCATGAGGTGAAATGGTATGCCGAGCAGCTTTGTGTTTCGCCGGATGTGCTTTCCACCAGGTTGCGCAAATTCTACGGGAAGAACGCCAGCCAACTGATTGAGGAAGAGCTGCTCCTGGATGCCAAAGGCTGTTTGCTCGACCCGGAAAAGTCGGTTCTGGATGTGGCAGAGCCTCTCAATTTCTCCGACCAGTCTGCTTTCTGCAAATTTTTTAGACGGTGCTGCGGAGTTTCTCCCGGTGCGTACAGAAAAAATGAATGCATCGAGAAAGAGTGACGTATCCTTATTGCTCTGCAGACTCCGACTCTTTTGTGTATTCTTCGATGCGGAACTGGTTGACGGTTATGTTGATCGAGTCGTAGTTTGTGCGGTATACGACGGTGCGGATAGCCATGCCATCGTTCGCCTCAAGAATATACTCGTTGGCATAATTGCTGTTCATGCGGTACCACATGCCGTTCTGGCCGTATAGAAAGCGGACTACATTCTTTTCCGATTCATAGTCCCAGCTGATTTTGTATGTCATTGTTTCTCCTTTGTTGAACGAAAAAGTGCAGGACTGCTCGTCATAGTCGATGTAGTCGAGATCCGTGACTTCTTCTTTGTAGAAGTTCAATACTGCTGCGCTTCCGAGCGAGTCGTATGCCATCTGGATGTAGTTTTCCGGCACGCAGAGGTATCTGAACGTTTCTCCCAGGTGGATTTTCGGAAGTGGAGTGTATTCGCCTGTTTCGTATTTGTCGCAAGCCTGGGCGATGAAGGGAAGCAATATGGTGAATGCGATTCTTTTAAGTCCCGTTCTATTCATCACGAACCGGACGGGCATATATGATAATGAAAAGATGTTTTGATGCAGAAATATAGTTGTCATGGCTTCTATCGTAGTTTGTATAAGTTGAAGCAGAGTCTGGAGCATGGTCAGTGGATGCTGATTGTTCCGTCTTCTGCTGTATCCGTATTGTTTTCTGTTTCTTCTTCCTGGTTCTCTTCAGAAATGTAGTAATCTCCTTCTGTGACATACGTTCGTTCTTTGCCGTGTCGGTCATACCATGGATATTCCACAATCACATGCGTCTTCTCCTTTGTTGCGAGTGTGTCGATGTGGAACGAAGCCGTGACCCTGCCTGTACGGGTTTTTAGGGTATCCCCGTATGCATTGTGGCGCAGACTGAACCGGAGGGTGTCGTTTGTGCTCAGCGTGTCGTTGTAGACAAGATTCAGCAGGTGAGAGATGCCTGATGAAGGATTATAGTACATTTCAGCCTGCAGGTTCAGGCACTCTCCTCCGAACCATGCCCTGAGGATATTGACGGCATCGTGTCCCAAGGTGTCGGTATCGGAAGGCATGGTGATATAGCTTTTTTCCAAGAGCTGGTGGTATTTGTTCACTTTCACCAGATACCGTGTTTCGCTTTCCCTGTCCAGTATTTCTCCGCTGATGAACACCCTTTTTCCTTCTTCAAGTTCGTGTTCGACCGACGTTTCGTCTATGATAAGCGTATTTCCCTTGTCGGTCAGGATTTCGCCGTCTTTTACCGTACCCATGCTTATGCATCCGGTGCTGTGCGCCGGATAGTAGATTTTCCGGCAGTTGTCGTTGTCATCGCAGGCGGCCAGTCCGGAAAATGCCCATATAAGCGCGACGACATGTTTCCAAGAAATCAGATTCGTTTTCATAACCTCATTGTTTTGTGTTGTACAATTTTTCTGGAACTTGTCTTCGTAGCAATGGTTTTCTTTATGGTGCAAAGAAAAGCACTGCCGGCGGAAATTTGTTTGTCTGAAAGCCGAATAGATTTGTCTGAATCCGATGGGAAAGAAGAAAAAGCTCCGGCATATTCTTCAAACGGCGATGTGGTTTATACAAACGACGATGTGGTTTATACATTCAACATCGTGGTTTATACAAACCACATTGTTGGCTGAAGTATTAATCCCGGAATTTTATGGTTTCCGCCATGCCGTTTCCGGAAATTATCCGTACCTTTATCCCGATTAAAACGGTTGACGATATGAGGAAGAAACTGGTCTTTGCAACGAACAATGCGCACAAGCTGGACGAGGTGCGTCAGATATTGGGTGAAAAGGTAGAAGTGCTGAGTCTGAATGATATCAACTGCCATGCAGATATTCCGGAAACCGCCGATACGCTGGAGGGGAATGCGAGGCAGAAAGCGGAATATATTTATAAGAATTATGCGATGGACTGTTTTGCAGACGATACAGGGCTGGAAGTGGAGGCTCTGAACGGCGCACCGGGAGTTTATTCGGCACGCTATGCCGGGGGAGAGGGACATGACTCTGAGGCGAACATGAAGAAGCTTCTTGCTGAACTGAGCGGGGAAACGAACCGCAAGGCTCAATTCCGCACCGCCATCTGCCTGATTGAAGGCGGCACAGAACATCTCTTTGAAGGCATTGTGAAAGGCCGTATAATCGAAGAAAAACGCGGAGGATCGGGATTTGGCTACGATCCGGTGTTCGTGCCCGAAGGCTATGACGAAACTTTTGCCGAAATGGGCAACGAGGAAAAGAATAAGATCAGTCACCGTGCCCGCGCGGTGCAGAAGTTGTGCGAGTATTTGAAATAAAGAGTTTCCTTTACAGAATTTTGATATGTTATTATAATAAGCTAAATTTGTAATCGATATGGAAAGGCGTTTCCGTATCAATTAAATAGGGATAAATAAAGAAGAAGCGTTATGCTTATCTTGTAGTTTGGAAACGTAGGAAATTTACAAACTTAGATACAAGGAGGGCATGATGGTTCTCACGCTATAGCGTGGGCTGCCATTACTACATCTGTATTTAAGGGTTTCTCCTACGACCTCCAAACTACGACGTGGTAAACATTGCAGTTCCACGCTTCTGTGATTTTTAATCGCACCTATGGTAACTGGTGTGCGTTTTTTTACAAAAATATTTTATATGAAGAAGTTTTTATGTCTTTTTGTATTTATGTTTTCCCTTTTTTCAGTCCATGCACAATCTCAGGACACGCGAGAAGGAATGCAAATGCTTGTTCAGAGGATTGATTCTCTTGAGCATGAATTGTCATATCTAAAATTAACTTACGCAGTAAATACACTCAACTCAGACATAGCAGTGTTTGCAAACGAAGTGTATGCTAAATCTATTGCAATACGGTTAGACATCTATAGTCGAAATTTTGATTCTAAATTAGGCGATTCGTATCAACAATATTATGAATCATGCCAACATAAAAAGCAATCAATTTCAGAACTTATTGAAGTTAGGAAAATATCCTTTACTCTTAGTGTTATGACGCATCCTTATTCCGAGAATGAATTGGACATGTTAAAGGCAAGTTATGGCGTAGTTGATCATGGATATGACGCATTGGAAGGCTCAATGGATTTGTTGAAACTCACTATAGATGAGTATAACAAGTTTTTGTAGATATTTTCAGAAAGTTATTTTTTAATGCATTTTGTAGAAGATGTTAAAAAGGAAATAAACTGTCGCAAAGCAATGTCATTGGTAGCATAGCGAAGATCTTGTGTGTACATCAGTTTGTGTTTTTAAGATCCTTCACTGCGTTCAGTAGGGCAAATAAAAGCTAATTTTCATTTTGACACAGCTTTAAAAGTTTACGCTATCTCTCTCAGAATCTGTTCCACCTTTTCGAAAAAGAGCGAGATGTGCGCTCCGTCCACAAAAGCATGGCTTACGGTCAGTGCGATAGGCATGTAGAGCCGTCCGGCACGGGTGATGGCCTTGCCTGCATTCATCAGCGGATAGTCCAGCGGGTGGCCTACAGACTGCTGGGTGTAGGTGATAGACGTGAAGTAGAGTTTCGGTGTGGCACTCAGCAAGAATACATCAAAATCCCCTTGGGAGGCTATCTGTTTGTCGGTTCCGTAAGGATCGCCGTCTTCCGGAATGGAGGTTACTATCTGCCTGGCTTTCTCATAGAACGTGCAGAAATCCTTGTGGTAGGGGATGCGTACCGTATAGGAAGTCTTTCCCGGCACAGCGATGGGGGAGATGACATCTACAGTGTCGTGATAGACCACCTGCCCGTTCTTGTCCCAGCGGTAACGCAGCTCCTTGATTTCGTTTACAGACCGAAGAATGGCATACAGGTAATAAAGGAAAAAGGACTTTCCCTTTGTCTTGGCGGAAGCATACGCTTCGGTGCAGTCCGCTTCGCCGGTAACGGCAATCCATGAGTTGGCGAATCCGCGGAAGAAATTGTAGTTGTCCTTCCGCTCCCACGTATCGATGTCAATGATATGTTTCATGCTTTTCCGAATTTTTGCGCTACTTTATGATAGGTCGGCAGATTGACATGCAGGCGTTCTCCCAGTTCGATCATGTCAAACAGCAAGCCTTGTATTTCTGATTCGTGTCCGCGCGCAATGTCCTTCTGCATGGAGGCCGTGCTGTGCGGGTCGAGCTTGTCGATTACTTTCAGGTTGTATGCGACCGGGTCTTCAGGGAAAGCTATGCCCAGCCTGTGCCCGATTTCGGCGCTTTCGCGCGACAGGCCGACGAAGGTGTCGCGCACTTCTCCCTCGCGCTGCACTTCACCCATCGGAACGTCGTGATATGCGCCCGTACATGCCATGGCTGAGATGAACGCCCACTTGATGAAGGTGTCGCGGTTTATATCGTCGGAAACATCTGCTTTAATGCCGCATCCGCGCAGTTCTCCGGCTATTTCTTCCAGCCGTTTCCGGGCAATCCCCTGTTCGGGGCGTGCTCCGAATACCATGCGGAATATGCTTCCCATCTGGGTGATCTCTCCTTCGCCCGAAACAAAGCCCACGATATAGATGCATCCGTCGAGCACATCCACTGAAGGCACGAGCCGTCCGATACGCGGACCTGTGCCGTATACGTTGAGGATAGGAATCACCAGTGTGCCGGGAGCTGAGGCACGTTCCAGCACATCCTTGATTGAATCGATGGAATATCCTTTTACGCACACGAAGATCACGTCTGCTTTCCCTTCGAACTCTTCAGATGTGCAAGCTGTGACCGGGAGATAATGCTCTCCTTTCAGGTCTGACTTCAGGTGAAGTCCGTTGCGGCGTATGGCTTCAAGGTGTCTGCCGCGTGCGATGCAGGTTACATCTTTGCCTGCCAGGGCCAGGAATCCGGCTATGGAACCTCCCACGCCCCCTGTTCCTACTATCAAATATTTCATGCGAATGAGTTTTTATGTTCTTGTGTCTGCAAACTTATAGATAAACTGAAAAACAAGCAAACCTGAAGGCTTAAAAACATATTTGAATCCGATGGGGTTTGCGTGGTTTGGCTTCTGATTGTATGGAATTCCTGCCGGATAAGGATTGTTGTTAATGAAAGATGTTTGTATCGGAGTACACAGGTCTGTTATTCGTGTACTCCGAGGCGGTCCTTATACGTTGAAGCGGAAGTGCATGATGTCGCCGTCCTGCACTACGTAGTCTTTGCCTTCCACGTTCAGCTTGCCGGCTTCCCGTACGGCAGCTTCGCTTCCATAATGGAGATAGTCGTCATATTTGATGACCTCAGCGCGGATGAATCCTTTCTCAAAGTCTGTGTGGATAACGCCTGCACATTGCGGAGCCTTCCAGCCTTTGTGGTATGTCCATGCCTTGACTTCCATTTCGCCTGCGGTGAAGAATGTTTCCAGGTTCAGCAGCTTGTAGGCCGACTTGATGAGGCGGTTTACTCCGGATTCTTCGAGTCCCACTTCTTGCAGGAACATCTGGCGGTCCTCGTAGGTTTCCAGTTCGGCGATGTCTGCTTCTGTTTTGGCGGCAACGATCAGTATCTGTGCGTTTTCATCCTTTACGGCTTCGCGCACCTGCTCTACGTATTTGTTTCCCGTAACGGCGCTTCCTTCGTCAACGTTGCATACATACATCACCGGTTTCGAGGTCAGCAGGAAGAGGTCGTGTGCAATCTTCTGCTCGTCTTTCGATTCAAACTGTACGGTGCGTGCGGATTTGCCTTGCTCCAGTGCCTCCTTATAGCGCACCAGCACTTCATAAGTCTGCTTGGCAACTTTATCTCCTCCGGTTTGCGCCTGTTTCTGTACGCGCTGGATGCGGCTTTCGATGGTTTCAAGGTCTTTCAGCTGAAGCTCTGTATCGATAATTTCTTTGTCGCGTACGGGGTTGACCGTGCCGTCTACATGCGTTACGTTTTCATCGTCGAAACAACGCAGCACATGAATGATCGCGTCGGTTTCGCGGATGTTGGCCAGAAACTTGTTTCCGAGTCCCTCGCCCTTGCTTGCTCCTTTCACAAGTCCGGCGATGTCGACTATCTCTACCGTTGTAGGGACAATGCGGCCCGGATGTACCAGTTCGGCAAGTTTGTTCAACCGTTCGTCGGGAACGGTAATCACTCCCACGTTCGGTTCGATGGTGCAGAAAGGAAAATTGGCCGCTTGGGCCTTTGCGTTTGATAAGCAGTTGAAAAGAGTTGATTTGCCCACGTTCGGCAGACCAACGATACCACATTGTAATGCCATAAAGTTTATTTTGTTTTTAATATTATCCGTTGATATTCAAACGATGTGCAAAGGTACTTAATTTTTATCATATATTTGTGCGTGCAGAAATTGTAATTGCATGGTGGCAGACTTTTCCGCTCATCTGCTTTCAGTTTATAAGTGAAACCGGTGCTTTTGTGCGGTTAACTTTAGAAATCCGGTCGCAGAGAACAATAAAAAAGAGGCACTTCCTCACGAGGTGCCTCTTTCAAAAGATGAGAGAGTTTATGAATTTTGTTTTCTGCTATCAGGTGGTTTATTTATCCATTGTAACGGTCATTTCCGGAATCAGAATGAAATCTTTCTTTTTGTTGTTCCATTTGTAGTATTCCGTTGTAACGCTCTTGTTATCATAAATATAACGGATGCACAGGTCATTCTCCCAGCGGTTCTTCATGCCGTTCCATTTTTGTGACATGTTTTCAGTCATCTGGTTGTTTGCGTCATATTTATAGTTATATTTCATATAGTTGGTCAGCATATTGCCGTCTTTCTTGTAAACGGTTTCTGAAACTTTCACGCCGTTTACCTCTTCTGCGTTATAGATGAGATTGTTGTCCCATTCTTCTGCAAAAACTGTAAGATTAGCTACGAAAGCAATCACTACGACAAACAAACTTCTCAATAAACTTCTTGTCTTCATATCTTTATTTTTTTAAGGTTTGACTGACATTTTGTTTTTAATCACAGTGCAAATATACGGATAGTTTTGATATGGCGTATATGTTTTGCCGAAAATTTTGCGGTTAATTAGCAAAATGTTATCAAATAAAGATATGTTAACAATCTCTTCAAATCAATGCGCTTCGAGCCAATTCTTTCCCCAACCGCAGTCTGCACGCAGAGGTACTTTCATTTTGTAAGCACTTTCCATTTCGCTTATCACTATTTGCTTCACTTTTTCCTTTTCTTCAGGCAGTACGCTGAAGTTCAATTCGTCATGAACCTGAAGAATCATTTTCGATCGGATGCCCTCTTTCATGAAGCGTTGGTAGATGCGGACCATCGCTACTTTTATAATGTCGGCAGCACTTCCCTGTATCGGAGCGTTTATGGCGTTCCGTTCGGCATATCCGCGTACAACGGCATTGTGTGAATTGATATCCGGCAAGTAGCGTTTGCGCTTGAATATAGTTTCGATGTATCCCTTCTCACGTGCCGAGCGGATGCTTTTATCCATATATTCCCGTACGTGCGGATATGTTTCGAAGTATCCGTCGATAAGGGCTTTTGCTTCTTTCCGGTCTACATTCAGACGCTCCGCCAGGCCGAATACAGAAATGCCGTAGATTATGCCGAAGTTTGCTGTTTTTGCTTTGCTCCGCTGTTCGCGGGTGACCCCTTCCAGCGGTTCCTTATATATCTTTGCTGCGGTTGCCGCATGGATATCCTGCTCTTCATTGAACGCTTCAATCATGTGCGGGTCTTCGCTCAGATGCGCCATGATACGCAGCTCTATCTGTGAATAGTCGGCCGAGAAGAACTCGCAACCGTCGTCCGGTATGAAGGCCTTCCGTATTTCTTTGCCGTCTTCGTTGCGTACCGGGATGTTCTGAAGGTTCGGGTTGCTTGAGCTTAGCCTTCCCGTAGCCGTAACGGTCTGGTTGAACGAAGTGTGTATCCGTCCTGTCTTCGGGTTGATCAGTTGGGGGAGAGCGTCGATATACGTTCCCAGCAGTTTTTTGAGTCCGCGGTGTTCAAGGATCTTGCCTACGATTTCATGTTTCCCCTTCAGGCTTTCCAGCACTTCTTCCGAGGTTACATATTGTCCGCTCTTGGTCTTTTTGGCTTTCTCCACAATCTTGAGCTTGTCGAACAATATCTCGCCCACCTGTTTGGGAGAAGCGATATTGAAGTTTGTTCCGGCCAGCTGGTGCACCTCTTCTTCAATCTGGTTCATCCGAGCGGTGAAGTGTCGGGAGGTTTCCTTCAGAGCCTCCGTATCAATCCGTACTCCGTTCCGTTCCATATAGGCAAGTACGGGGACGAGCGGCATCTCGATTTCCTCGAACAGGTCTTTTACTCCGTTCTCGGCCAGTTCGCCTTCCAGCACATTCTTCAGTTTCAGCGTCACGTCGGCATCTTCGCACGCATACTTGTATACTTCATTGGGCGGAAGGTCACGCATGTTTTTCTGGTTTTTTCCTTTGGGTCCGATCAGTTCCTCTATTTTGATTGTATCATATTTCAAATAGATTTCCGCCAGATAGTCCATTCCGTGCCTAAGTTCGGGCTGGAGAACGTAGTGGGCAATCATTGTGTCAAACATTTTCCCTTTTAGGGTTACTCCATAGTTTTCCAGAACCAGCAGGTCGTATTTGATGTTTTGTCCGACCTTGACTGTTTTTTCGTTTTCGAATACGGGCTTGAATATGTTTACAATCTTTTGTGCTTCTTCACCGTCGGGCGGCACCGGAACATAAAAAGCCTGGTTTTCTTCATACGAGAAGCTCATCCCGACCAGTTCGGCACTGATTGGATCGGTTCCTGTTGTTTCTGTGTCTAGACTGAGAACTTGCGTTGTAATTAATTTTTGAAATAAATCACGCATTTTCTCTTCATTATCAACAAGTTGATAGTCGTAATGCAGGTCGTCAAGCCTCGTGAGATTTGAATTTTTCGTTTCTTCCGTTCCGTTGTCCGTGAAAAATCCAAAGAGATCAGGTTGTGCGGGCGTGGCCGGTGCGGGTTTCTTTTCTCCGTTCAATACCCGTTCTATGAGGGTGCGGAACTCCAGCTGCTCGAAGATCCGGCGCAATTCTTTTTCGTCCGGTTCTCTTCTTTTCAGGGTTTCCATGTCAAGCTCTACCGGCACATCGGTCTTGATGGTGGCAAGGAATTTTGAGAAGCGAATCTGTTCTTCGTTTTCTTCCACTTTTTTCTTGATAGCTCCTTTCAGCTCATCGGTATGGGCCAGCAGGCTTTCGATGCTTCCGAATTGCGCAATCAGTTTTTGCGCCGTCTTTTCTCCTACGCCGGGACATCCTGGAATGTTGTCAGCCGTGTCGCCCATCAGCCCAAGCATGTCGATGACCTGTGCGGGCGATTCGATATTGAATTTCTCCTTAACTTCATCGACTCCCATGATGTCGAAGTCCTTGTCGCCGTATTTTGGGCGATACATGAATACATGTTCGCTTACAAGCTGGCCATAGTCTTTGTCGGGAGTCATCATATACGTATTGATGCCCCTTTTCCCGGCCTGTGTCGCCAGTGTGCCGATCACATCGTCTGCCTCATAGCCTCTTATTTCCAGTATGGGAATCCGGTAGGCTTTGATAATATCCTTTATCGGCGTTACCGACCATTTGATTGCCTCAGGCGTTTCTTCTCTCTGCGCTTTGTATGCGGCAAAGGCATTGTGTCTGAATGTCGGCCCGGGAGGGTCGAATGCGATTCCGATGTGTGTGGGTTCTTCTTTCCGCAACACTTCCTCCAGTGTATTGACAAAGCCTAGTACGGCTGAAGTGTTGAAGCCTTTTGAATTGATACGGGGATTCTTGATGAATGCATAATAGGCACGGTAAATCAGTGCGTATGCGTCTAATAGGAACAGTTTCTCCATGTCGGCTAAAAATCTTTAGTTTTTTCATGTAAATGTACAAAAAAATACGCTATTATTTCTTTTATTATTATTTTTGTACGCTAAATAAATGCACATGAACAAAATAGATTTGATAAAGCAGCCCGTAGAAACAGAATTAAATGAATTTAGGGCACTTTTTGAGGCCTCTTTGACAAGTTCAAATCCGAGGCTGCAGGATGTGTTGTCGTATATAAAGAAGCGGAAAGGGAAGATGATGCGTCCTATTCTGGTGATGTTGATGGCCAAACTGTTCGGCAAATTGAATGACGCGACGTTTCATGCTGCTCTTTCTTTGGAATTGCTTCATACGGCGAGCCTTGTTCATGATGACGTTGTGGACGAAAGCGATGAACGTCGGGGGCAATCCTCTGTCAATGCGATCTATAATAACAAGGTGTCTGTGCTTGTAGGGGACTACATGTTGGCAACGAGTCTGAAGCATGCTTCACATACAGGGATGATACGTCTGGTTGAACTGGTCGCTTGTCTGGGACGGGACCTTTCTGAGGGTGAAATACTTCAGCTGACCAATATCGAGAACAATGATTTTTCAGAACAGGCTTATTTTGATGTCATACGCAAGAAGACGGCTGCTCTGTTCCGTGCGAGTGCTGAGAGCGGAGCTGTATCAGTAGGGGCAGGTGAGGAGAACATCCGCAAGGCCTCCCTCTTCGGCGAGCTGATTGGAATAGCCTTTCAGATCAAGGATGACATATTCGACTATTTTGACAGTTCCCAAATCGGCAAGCCCACAGGCAATGACATGATGGAAGGCAAGCTTACTCTTCCGGCCATTTATGTGCTGAATAAATTAAACGATTCCAAGTTGAATGAACTTGCTTTGCGCATACGGAAACTGGAGGCTTCGAAAGAGGAGATAGGCAGTTTTGTAGAGCGGGTCAAGAATGAAGGCGGCATTGGATATGCCGAAAAAACAATGAGGGATTTCCGGAACAAGGCTTTGGGCCTTTTGTCTGACTTTGAAGGCAATGCCATTTGCCGGTCGTTGGCTGCTTATATTGATTATGTAGTGGAACGCGACAAATGATTTTGCGCAGCATAAGAAAACAAGGGTGAGCAGGTGTATTTGTACGCTGTTCACCCTTGTTCTTTTGGGGACTCCGTTTCCTTTCGTATGGAGATGGCCGGAGCTTTGTTTTGCTTGAGATTAAAAGAGCTTCGTTTCTTCGCCCAATATGTCTGAAAGCAATTTGTTTGCCAGGCGGCTGGTTCCCAGACGGAACAAGTCGTTGTTCAGCCAGTCTTTGCCGAGAACTTCCTTTACAATGGTGTAATAAACGATGGCATCGTGCACTGTGTTTAGTCCTCCGGCAGGTTTGAATCCCACTTTCCTTTCCGTTTCAAGGTAGTATTCCTTTATAGCCTGACACATGACGTAAGCCGCTTCGGGAGTAGCGGCCGGCTGTTCTTTTCCCGTGGACGTCTTGATGAAGTCTGCTCCCGAATACATTGCCAGAATGGCTGCTTTCTTGATGTTTGAGGCAGAGCCCAAGGCACCGGTTTCAAGGATTACTTTCATGTGCTTTTCGCCGCATACGTCTTTCAGTTCCTGAATCTCGTCACACATTCCTTCATAATCTCCGCTGAGGAATTTTCCGACAGAGATCACAATATCTATTTCGTCAGCCCCTGCATGAAGCGCCATGGCCGTTTCTGCAACTTTTACTTCCATGAATGTCTGTGAAGAGGGGAATCCTCCGGACACGCATGCTATCTTCACATGGTCGGCTTCCAGTGTGTCGTTGACGATTTCTGCCATGTTGGGATAAACACAGATAGCTGCAACGTTTTTCAGATCGGGGTATTTGTCGTCGAAGTCATTGACTTTCTCTGTAAACTCCATCACGCTGGTTTCGCTGTCTGTACATTTCAGCGTTGTCAGATCGATGCAGTTGAACAGGAACTTCTTGACTTCAGGTGTGTTGTTTTCATCCGCATGCTTCTCGATGAGATGCGATACTTTTGATGCGATTTCATCGTCTTTGAGATCTGTATTGTATTTTCCCAAAGCCACCTCATATTTGCTGGGCTGGTTCAGGTTTTCTTTGTTTTCCTCTTCCATGTTGCGGAACAGGTCGCTTTCGAATTCGTCGTTGTTATACATATCGCTTATAATTTAGGGTTGTTCTTATGTCGGTCTTTGTCACGCGCAGTTTTCTTGTCGAGATTCTTTTTGAAGGCTTCTGTCAGGTCTGTTCCGGTTTGGTTGGCGATGCAGAGCAGTACCCATAGCACGTCGGCCATTTCATCTCCCAAATCGTGCTTCTCGCCTTCCTTGAAAGACTGGTCGCCATAAGTGCGTGCCATGATGCGGGCAAGTTCGCCCACTTCCTCTGTCAGAACCGCCATGTTGGTCAGTTCGCTGAAATAGCGTACGCCATATTTTTTTATCCAGTTGTCTACTGTTTTCTGAGCTTCTTCTATTGTCATTTTATTCTTTGTTTTTGGTGTCCATGCAGATTGTTACCGGACCGTTGTTCAGCAGTTCTACTTTCATGTCTGCTCCGAAGGTTCCTGTTCCCACCTGTTTCCCTAAGGCGATGCTCAATTCATTGCAGAAATAGTCATAAAGGGGGACTGCTGTTTCATGTCTGGCTGCACGTATGTATGAGGGACGGTTTCCTTTCTTCGTAGAAGCCATGAGCGTGAACTGACTTACTACAAGTATTTCTCCGTTTGTGTCTAGAATCGATTTGTTCATGACTCCGTTTTCATCATCAAATACGCGGAGATTGACAATCTTTTTGCACAGCCAGTCGGCATCTTCCCGGGCGTCGGCTTCCTCAATGCCCAGAAGGATCAGAAATCCCTCTTTAATGGACGACTTGCATGCTCCGTCAATTGTAACTGAAGCATGGCTGACACGTTGTATTACTACTCTCATTGGTTCTTGTTTTTTACAAAAATACGAAATTTATTTGTTTTCTTGCAGGCTTTCCTTGACGGTTTTTGCATTTGTTTCGCCAATTACTTCAGCCAGTTCTTCAAGGCTTGCCTGGCGGATACGGGCCACGCTCTTGAATTTCTTCAGCAGGGCGGTTTTCCGTTTTTCTCCGATGCCTTTGATGTTGTCGAGCGCCGAAGCTATCTGACTTTTGCTCCGTTTGTCCCTGTGGAAAGTGATGGCAAACCGGTGCACTTCATCCTGGATGTTTTCCAGCAGATGGAAGAGGGGCGTTCCTTGTTTTATGCCTACCGTTTGTGGGGGGAATCCGAACAGAATTTCCGAGGTCCGGTGCTTGTTGTTCTTGGCCAGTCCGACGATTGGAATTGACAGGTGAAGCTCGTCTTCGATGACTTCTCTGACCACCTCCATTTGTCCTTTTCCTCCATCGGTTAAGATGAGGTCGGGAAGTTCTCCCTGCTCGTCAAGGATTCGCGTGTATCGGCGCCTTACAACTTCCTGCATGGAAGCGTAGTCGTCCGGCCCGGTAACAGTCTTGATTATGTATTTCCGGTAATCTTTTTTGCTTGGCTTGGCCTTCTTGAATACTACGCATGCGGCCACAGCATCCGCTCCCTGGATGTTCGAGTTGTCGAAGCATTCGATATGGTTCGGCATATGGCTTAGGTTCAGCTGTTCTTGTATCTCTTTCATCAGGCGTACGCTTCGCTGTTCCGGATTCAGCTTTTCCGCCTGTTTCAGGCGGTCGATTTTGTATTGCTTTACGTTCATGACCGAAAGATCCAGCAGGTGTTTCTTTTCCCCCCGTTGCGGGATGGTAAACGTCACTCCGTTCATTTCCATATCCAGTTCGAACGGGATGATGATTTCTTTCGACTGGCTTTTGTATCTTTCCCTCATTTCTGCGATTCCGAGCTGAAGAAGCTCCTCTTTGCTTTCGTTCATCCGTACCTTGTACTCGAATGTGAAAGCCTGGTTAATGCATCCGTTGGTGATGTGCAGGTAATTGATGTAGGCCGAGTTTTCGTCCTTCTCGATAGAGAATACGTCAATGTTGTGCAGGGTCGAACTGACAACCTCGCTTTTTGAACGGTAGTTTTCAATCAGCAGGTATTTCTCTTTTACCTTTTGAGCTTCTTCAAATCGCATTTCGTCTGCAAGCCCTTTCATCTTTTCCATGAGAAGAGCACTTATGGACTGCGTGTTTCCTTTCAGTATCTCTTTTATCTGACCGACATTCTCCATGTATTCTTCGTGTGAAATCAGTCCGATGCAAGGCCCTTTGCAGTTCTTTATATGATATTCCAGGCAGACTTTGAATTTTCCTTGGCTGATGTTTTCGGGAGTCAGCGCAAGCCGGCAGGTGCGTAGCGGATACAGTTTCTTGATGAGTTCAAGCAATGCCATCATCGAAGGAATGTGGCTGTACGGTCCGTAGTAAGTTGATCCGTCCCGGATGATTTTCCGTGTTCTGTAGACCCGCGGAAAATACTCGTTGCTGACGCAGATTGACGGATAGGTCTTGTCGTCTTTCAGCAGGACGTTGTATCTTGGCTTGTATTTCTTGATGAGGTTGTTTTCCAGAAGCAGCGCGTCTTCTTCCGTATTCACCACGATATATCGTATGTCGGCAATTTTCGTTACAAGAATCTTTGTCTTCGCAGACTGATGCTCTTTTGAAAAATAAGAATAGACGCGCCTTTTCAGGTTTTTGGCTTTCCCTACATAGATGATTGTTCCTTCTGCGTTCAGGTATTGGTAGATGCCTGGCCCTTCCGGCAGATTGAGTACGATTCTGTGCAGGTACTCAGCCGTTGTCAACCCGTTTGTCTTTTCGTTTTCTTCCATTGCTGGATATTATAGCTGCAGCAGGGTAGTAACCTCCGTACCTTCTTCGAAGGCTTTTCTTCCGTTGAGTCCCTTCAGCTCGATGACAAAGTTTACATAAGCTTTCTCCACGCCAAAGCGTTTGGTCAGTCGGTATGCGGCAGCCATGGTTCCTCCTGTGGCCAGAAGGTCGTCGTGCAGCAAGACAACATCATCCTTTGATATGGCGTCTTTGTGTATCTGTATGGTGTCCGTCCCGTATTCTTTCTCGTAGGTTTCTTCTACCACCTCTGCCGGCAATTTCCCCGGCTTGCGCGCCATGATGAATCCGGCTCCGAGGCGTGCGGCCAAGGCTCCTCCCAGGATGAACCCTCTTGATTCGATTCCGACTACTTTTGTGATGCCTTTGTCCTTATACATCTCATACAGCTCTTCTATAAGTCCTTGAAGGCACTCGGCGTTTTTGAAGAGTGTCGTTACATCATAGAACAGGATTCCCGGTTTGGGGAAATCCTGGATTTCTCTCAAGTTCTTTCTTAATGTTTCTTTATTCATAACCAATGTTTTATGTGATTTCCTTAAATAAATTGTTTCACGTGAAACACTCCGTCCGTTACCGGCCCATCAGGACAAGAAGCACGTTGATGTCGCTTGGAGATATCCCCGGAATGCGGCTTGCCTGCGCAAGGGTTTCCGGATCGATCTTTATCAGCTTTTGTCTGGCTTCGGTTGACAGGGACTGGAGGTTGGCGTAGTCGAACTTGCCTTTGATCCGGATTGACTCCAGGCGATGGATCTTGTCGGCAATCGTCCGTTCGCGGTCGATATATCCCTTATATTTGATGAGGACTTCTGCCGCTTCTACGATTTCATCTTTCCGCTCCTTTACTTGGTCGATGGCTTCTTGAAGTGCGGGGATATGCGGCGCGATGTTTTCGACGGTGATTTGCGGCCGGCTGATAAGGTCGATCAGTTTGCACCCATGGGAGAGGCGTGCTGTTCCGAGAGCCTCCAGCGTGTCATTTATCTTGTCGGCCTTGATGGAGTAGGTCGTGGCAAATTTTGTCAGCCGTTCTATCTCTTCTTTCTTCTTGCAGAAGATGTCATAGCGATCCTGCTTTGCCAGCCCGATCCGGTAAGCCCGTTCCGTGAGTCGCATGTCGGCATCGTCCTGACGCAGAAGGATGCGGTATTCGGCCCGCGAGGTAAACATGCGGTAAGGCTCGTCTACGCCTTTGGTCACCAAGTCGTCGATAAGCACGCCGATATACGCTTCGTCGCGTCCCAGTGCGAACGGTTCTCCGCCATGGCAGTTGATGTGCGCATTGATTCCGGCAACGATTCCCTGTCCTCCTGCTTCTTCGTATCCGGTGGTTCCGTTTACCTGTCCGGCGAAGAACAGGTTCTTGACGATTTTCGATTCCAGCGTATGCTTGAGCTGTGTCGGGTCGAAATAGTCGTATTCGATAGCGTATCCCGGCCGGTATACTACAATATCCTTGAAGCACGGAATCTTTTTCAAGGCTTCGAGCTGGATCTCCATCGGGAGCGAAGAAGAAAATCCGTTCAGGTAAAGTTCGTGTGTCGTTTCACCTTCCGGTTCCAGAAAGAGCTGGTGCTGGGGCTTGTCGGGGAAAGTCACGATTTTCGTTTCGATGCTCGGGCAATAGCGCGGCCCGATGCTTTGGATCTGCCCGTTGAAGAGAGGAGAGTCCTTCAATCCGCTGCGCAGCACCTCATGCACTTCTTCGTTGGTGAAGCAAGTCCAGCACTGGAGCTGCTTGAGTTTGCGAGGCTCGCTGATGAAGGAGAAGCGGTGAAAATCATTTTCTCCGTCCTGCGTATCCATTAATTCGAAGTGTACGCTTTTCGCGTCAATCCGCACAGGTGTTCCTGTTTTCATTCTCCCCGCAGTTATGCCATGCCGGGTGATTGACTCGGTCAGATGATACGATGCAGGCTCTGCGCACCGTCCGCCGGCAAGCATCTTGTGCCCGATATGCATCAGTCCGTTCAGGAATGTACCGGCGGTAAGAACTACGCATTTGGCATGAAAGGTAACGCCCCAGCATGTTATGAGTCCCGTCACTTCGCCGTTCTCTACAATCAGCTCCTCCACCGTATCCTGCCAGATATGAAGATTTGGAATGTTGTCCAGCACTTCGCGCCATGCCCAGATGAATTTGCCGCGGTCGCATTGCGCGCGCGGGCTCCACATGGCAGGTCCTTTTGAGCGGTTCAGCATTCGGAACTGAATGGCGGTCTTGTCGGTTACCAGACCCATATATCCTCCAAGGGCATCGATTTCTCTCACGATTTGCCCTTTTGCGATGCCGCCCACGGCCGGGTTGCAGCTCATCTGCGCAATCTTGTTCATGTCCATTGTGATAAGACATGTTTTTGAGCCGAGGTTGGCGGCCGCGGCCGCGGCTTCACATCCCGCATGTCCGGCACCGATTACAATCACATCGTAGTTGAAGTTCATTCTTCTTTTTATAGTTTTGATTCGGGGGCAAAAATACGAAAAAATGGTGGCATGGTCAACACCAAACGTTCCGTTTAAAGCGGTTGCCTGATGTGATGAAAACTGCAGCCTGTTTCCCTGGTACGTTTAAGAGCCTGATATAATATTTTATTGGAAAATCAAAACGCTCTAAGGCTTTCGGAAGTCCGGGCCAAGCCGCATGTCTTTTGTGCATGAGCCGAAAAAACTGCGGCTTGGCGTCTTTTTTCTTTTTGTGTGGAAGAGGTGTTCCGGCGGGACGGGTTCATTGCATTTGGTCCAGCATCGCCAGCGCTCGGTTTTCCGCCGCTTCCATAATCTCGCGTTCTCCCGGTCCTTTGTCGTTGATTCCGCAGAGATGAAGGATTCCGTGGATGATGACGCGGTGCAGTTCGGTGTCGTACGGCGCATTGAATTGTTCGGCGTTGGTGCGTACGGTGTCAAGACTGATGAAAAGGTCGCCGGAGATCCGGTTTCCTTCCGTGTAGTCGAATGTGATGATATCCGTATAGTAGTCATGTTGCAGGTACTGGCGGTTTACCTCCAGTATTTTCTCGTCCGAACAGAAAACGTAGGCTATTTCGCCTGTGCGTTTTCCGTAAGTTTCGGCTACGGCTTTTATCCATGCCGTGATTTTTGATTTCTTGATGTCGGGCATTTCTACCCCTTCGGTCTGATAACTAATCATGGGTTGCGTAATATTTTAAAAGAACAGATAGCAGATGAAAATCGAAGCGATAACTCCGGCAAGGTCGGCCAGCAGTCCGCAGGGAATCGAATGCCTCATGCGGGAGATGCCGACGCTTCCGAAGTATACGGCAAGGATATAGAATGTAGTGTCTGTAGAGCCCTGGAAAATGCACGACAGGCGGCCGACGAAAGAGTCGGCTCCGTATGTGCTCATGGCATCTACCATCAGGCCGCGCGCCCCGCTTCCGCTCAGCGGTTTCATGAGGGCGGTGGGGAGAGCTCCTACGAACTGGCTGTCTATGCCGCAAAGTTCTGCCAGCCGTGCGATTCCCTGGATCAGATAGTCCATGCATCCCGAAGCGCGGAACACCCCGATCGCTACCAGTATCGCCACGAGGTAAGGAATGATGCGGATGGCGGTTGTGAATCCTTCTTTCGCTCCTTCCACAAAAGCGTCGTACACGTTGACCTTCTTTCGCGCACCGGCCCATATAAAGCTGATGATGATGGTGAAGAGAAGCACGTTGGCGATGGTCGTCGACCAGGTGTTTATCTGTTCTCTCGACAATGTGCTGAAGAAGAATATCAGGCAGGCGATGAACAGGCTGGCTCCTCCGAGAAAGAGGAGGATGGTGCGGTTGAGCAGGTTGATTTTCTGGTAAATGCTGACCGCAATGATGCCGGCCAGTGTAGAGAAGAATGTCGCAAGCAGAATCGGGACGAACACATCGGTGGGCTGGGCGGCTCCGAGCTGGGCGCGGTAGACCATGATGCTGATAGGTATCAGTGTGAGCCCCGACGTGTTGAGCACCAGAAACATGATCATCGGGTTGCTTGCCGTGTCTTTTTTCGGATTCAGTTCCTGCAAGCCTTCCATCGCTTTCAGTCCGAGCGGCGTGGCCGCATTGTCGAGCCCCAGCATGTTTGCCGCAAGATTCATGAAGATGCTTCCGGTCACGGGATGGCCTTTGGGAATATCCGGAAAAAGTTTGCAGAACAGCGGACTCAGAACGCGTGAGAGCACGTTGACCACACCTCCCTTTTCGCCGATCTTCATGATGCCCAGCCAGAGCGAAAGCACTCCTGTCAAGCCGATGGAAATCTCGAAGGCTGTCTTCGATGATTCGAAGGTAGAATTGATGACGGCAGGGAAGATTTCCGTGTCGCCGAAAAAGATCAGACGTACCGCCGCCACGATGAAGGCAAGGGCGAAGAAAGCAATCCAGATGTAGTTTAATACCATGTCCGTGTTTTTTGATTCGGATGTCAAAGGTAATGAAAAAAGTCGGAAAACAAAAAGCGATGCCGCAAACGCTGCGTTGGAAAACTTTTTGTAAATTCGTGGGCATGAAAACGATGAAGCAGAAATATGTCCGCTGGACGGTTGAGGGGATTCTGGCAGCCTTTGTGCTGGTGTGCCGTTTTGTGCCGGATTGCGGAGAATGGTATGCCCGCACGGTTTATCCTTCGGTTTCGTTCGTGCTTTCGGCCTGTACGAGCTGGATTCCGTTTTCGCTCGAAGAGTGGGTGGTGACGGGATGCGTTGCGGCACTTGTGCTCATCCCTTGGGCCGGGCGGAAAAAGAAGGCATCCTGGCGCACGGTCCTCCGGCGCGAGGCCGAACTTCTGGTCATTGTCTGGTGCTGGTTCTATGTGGGATGGGGAGCCAATTATTTCCGTCATGATTTCTTCACGCGCTCCGGAACAGAGCGGGCCGAATATCGTGCGGATGCTTTCGGCCGCTTCCTCCGCGCCTATACCGATAGCCTGAACAAGTCTTATACGATTGCCCCCATGCCTTCCCGAGAGAAGCTGGAAAGCGAGCTGAAAGCCGTGTTCGCTTCGGTCCGCCCGCATTTCGGACTTGCCCGGCCCCGTCCGTTCCATCATCCCAAGCGGGTTGCCTTCAACGGCCTTTATTCGGGTGTAGGCGTGCTTGGCTTCATGGGGCCTTTCTTCTCCGAATCGCAGTTGAACCGCGACCTGCTTCCCGTAGAATACCCGTTCACTTACGCCCACGAATATTCTCATCTGTTGGGCGTGAGCAGTGAAGCCGAGGCCAACTTCTGGGCTTACCAGATCTGCATCCGTTCAGATAGTCCGGCGGTACGCTATTCCGGTTATTTCGGCTTGCTTCCGTACGTGTTGTCGAATGCCCGTTCGCTGCTTCCGGAAGAAGCATACGCCGGGTTGGTTTCCTCCGTCCGTCCCGAAGTGCTGGACGATTTGCGGGAAAAGCAGGCGCATTGGGCTTCGTTGTACAGCCCTTTTGTCGGGAGCATTCAGGAAACCGTCTATTCATGGTATCTGAAAGGAAACCGGATACCTTCGGCCCAAAAGAACTATGCCGAGGTGATCGGGATGATTCTTTCGTTGCCGGATTCGCTCGCCTTGACGGATTGAGCGATTGCGCACATTGTCGTGAAATCCGGCCTCCGGCCGTCATAACGTTGTGAAAGTCCGGTTTGCGCTGACGGGCGAGGGCGTCGTTGGGAGTGAAACAGGATGCATCTTCAGGCAGGCTTCCATGCATACCCCGCTCAGGAGCCTTATGGAAGGGGCAGAATGACGGGACATCTTTGTCTGAACACCGCGGTGTTTGCCGGAATCTGACGGGACATTCCGGTAAAAGTGTCCCGTCAGATTGGGAGAAGTTTTCCGGATTTGTGCGTATCGTTTCAGAAAAACGTGGGCCGCGTGGCGGAAGAGGCATTTTTATTCTGAAAGCATTCGGGACGGATACAGTTTTGAAAAGACAAAAAGACAACAGAATGTCCGATTATGTTGTTTTGTTTCCTGTTTTAAGGCTTATTTTTCGGTCTTATTGTTGGCGATAGGGGTGAATCTGTTTCTATCTGACAATATTCGGGGCGATTTCCTTGCGATTTTTCCGGATTCCCCGTCCCTTGGCCGGAAATGAGCGATTCTCGTGCGTCCGGTTTGTCATTATGTCAAAATGATAAAAACGAAAAATGTGTGCGGACAATGTGATTCCCGATAAAAATCCTTATCTTTACAGCCTGAATTTTTCTATGCAGTAACGAAAGAAAAAGACCGATGACCATTACAATCAAGAAAGTAACGACAAAGAAAGAGCTCAAGAAATTTATCCGTTTCAATTACGAGCTTTATAAAAACAATCCTTATTCGGTTCCTGATTTGCTGGATGACATGCTGAACACGTTCTCTCCGCAGAAGAACGCAGCGTTCGAATTTTGTGAGGCTGACTATTTTCTGGCTTACCGCGGCGGTGAGATTGTTGGCAGGGTAGCTGCCATCATCAATCATCGGGCCAATGAAACCTGGAACAAGAAAGAGGTCCGTTTCGGCTGGATTGACTTCATCGACGAAGAAGAGGTGTCGGCGGCTCTGCTCAAGACCGTTGAAGAATGGGGGAAGGCCCGCGGCATGGAAGCGATGGTGGGTCCGCTCGGATTTACCGACATGGATGCCGAAGGAATGCTGGTGGAAGGATTCGACCAGCTCAGCACGATGTCTACCATCTATAACTATTCTTATTATCCGGAGCATATGGAGCAGCTGGGCTTCCAGAAGGAAATCGACTGGGTGGAGTATAAGCTCACCGTTCCCGACAAGCTGCCTGAAAAGTTTGTCCGCATCTCAGAACTTATTCTTCAGAAATACAAGCTCAGGATCAAAAAGCTCAAGCGGGGCGAGATCAAGAAGTATAACTACGGCCAGCGCATCTTCGATCTGATAAACGAGGCGTATGCTCCGTTGTACGGATATTCGAAGATGACTCAGGGGCAGATCAACCAATATATAAAGATGTATCTTCCGCTCATCGACCTCCGCATGGTGTCGCTGGTAGAAAACGAAGAAGGCGAGCTGGTGGCCGTGGGCATTTCGATGCCTTCGCTTTCGGAAGCTTTGCAGAAGGCGAAAGGCAAGATGCTTCCTTTCGGATGGTATTATCTGCTGAAGGCATTGTTCGTAAAACGTCCGAAGATTCTCGATCTGCTGCTGGTGGGAGTGAAGCCCGAATACCAGAGCAAGGGCGTGAACGCGCTTCTGTTTTATGACCTGGTGCCCGTTTACCAGCAGATGGGATTTGTGTATGGCGAAAGCAATCCCGAACTGGAGCTGAACAAGAAAGTGCAGTCGCAGTGGAGCGCTTTCGAATCGGTTCAGCACAAACGCCGCAGAGCTTACAAGAAAGTATTTTGAATGTCCCTCCGGCCTTTTCCGAAGAAAGGGCCGGCGAGGCTAAATGTATAAGTTATGGAAGACAATCGTATTCAGCAGAAAAATCCGGTTTCATATACAGAGGAAAACATCCGCCATCTGAGCGATATGGAGCATGTGCGCACCCGTCCGGGCATGTATATCGGTCGGCTGGGCGACGGTTCGCAGGCGGAAGACGGCATTTATGTTCTCCTCAAGGAAGTGATAGACAACAGTATCGACGAATTCAAGATGGGTGCGGGAAAACGTATCGACATCACGATGGAGGACAACCTCCGGGTTTCGGTGCGCGACTACGGGCGGGGCATTCCGCTGGGAAGTCTGGTAGATGCCGTTTCCATGCTGAACACGGGAGGAAAATATGATACGAAGGCTTTCAAGAAAAGCGTCGGGCTGAACGGAGTGGGAGCGAAGGCGGTGAATGCGTTGAGCTCCCGGTTTGTGGCGCGGAGCGTGCGCGACGGACAGATGCGTGAAGCCGTGTTCGAACGCGGCGATCTGGTGAGCGACACGTCGGGACCCACGGATGAAGAGAACGGAACCTATATCTTTTTCGAGCCGGACAATACGCTTTTCACGGGCTATCATTTCCGCATCGAATACATCGAAACGATGCTCCGCAACTATACTTATCTGAATACGGGGCTTTCCATCTATTATAACGGCCACCGCATCGTGAGCCGGAACGGTTTGGAGGATCTGCTCAACGACAACATGACGGCTCCGGGACTTTATCCGATCATTCATCTGGTGGGTGAAGACATTGAGATAGCCTTTACCCACAGCTCGCAGTATGGAGAAGAATACTATTCGTTTGTCAACGGGCAGCATACAACGCAGGGAGGAACGCACCAAAGTGCCTTCAAGGAACACATCGCCCGCACCATCAAGGAGTTTTACGGGAAAAGCCTGGAGTATCAGGACATACGCAACGGACTGGTGGCGGCCATTGCCGTCAATGTGATTGAGCCGACGTTTGAGAGTCAGACAAAAATCAAGTTAGGCTCGCTGGTGATGGCTCCCGAAAAAGACTCCGAGGGAAATCCTTATCCGTTGTCCGGAGTGAGCGTCAACAAGTTTGTGGGGGATTTCGTGAAGGAAAATGTAGACAATTACCTCCATAAGCATCCCGATGTGGCAGAGGTGATGCTTAAAAAGATACAAGAGTCGGAAAAGGAACGCAAGGCGATTGCCGGAGTCACCAAGATTGCCCGCGAACGTGCGAAGAAGGCAAATCTTCACAACCGCAAGCTGCGCGACTGCCGTGTGCATCTGAACGACCTGAAGGGGCCGAAGGACGGGGAAGACGACCCTCGCCTGGAAAGCTCTATCTTTATAACCGAGGGGGATTCGGCAAGCGGCTCCATCACCAAAAGCCGTGACGTGAATACGCAGGCCGTGTTCAGCTTGCGGGGAAAACCGCTGAATTCTTTCGGCCTTACAAAGAAGGTGGTTTACGAGAACGAGGAATTCAATCTGCTTCAGGCAGCCTTGAACATCGAGGACGGCCTTGACGGACTTCGGTATAATAAGGTGATAGTGGCTACCGATGCGGATGTCGACGGCATGCATATCCGCCTGCTGATGATCACTTTCTTTCTGCAGTTCTTTCCGGATCTGATAAAGAAAGGGCATGTGTATATCTTGCAGACTCCTTTGTTCCGTGTGCGAAACAGAAAGAAAGGGGTATACGAAACCATCTACTGCTATTCGGAAGAAGACAGGCTGGCGGCTATTGAGAAGCTCAGTCCGAACCCGGAAATCACCAGGTTCAAGGGATTGGGCGAAATATCTCCGGACGAGTTCCGTAATTTCATAGGAAAAGACATGCGTCTGGAGCAGGTTACGCTCCGAAAGACGGATGCGGTGAAGGAAATGCTGGAGTTCTATATGGGAAAGAATACGATGGAGCGTCAGAATTTCATTATCAACAACCTGGTGATAGAAGAAGACTTGATTAGTTAACAGCTGGAAACAGGCGGCTGGTGATTTGCAGTGAAGATTCCGGTTATCAGCTGCCAAGTGTCAATTATCAATTATTTAGAGGTGAAAAGGGCAATATTCCCGGGCACGTTCGACCCGTTTACAATCGGACATTATTCGGTGGTGCGCCGTGCGCTCACTTTCATGGATGAGATAATAATCGGTATCGGGATAAACGAGAGCAAACGCACTTGGTTCCCTACCGAGAAGCGTGTGGAAATGATCCAGAAACTTTATGCGGACGAACCCCGTATCAAGGTGGAGGCTTATGACGGGCTTACGGTCGACTTTGCCCAATCGCGCGGGGCGCAGTTTATCATTCGCGGAATCCGGACGGTCCGTGACTTTGAATACGAGGAAACCATAGCGGACATCAACCGCAAACTGGCCGGTGTAGAAACGATTCTGCTGTTTACCGAGCCGGAACTGACTTCGGTCAGCTCGACGATTGTACGCGAACTGCTTCAGTTTGGCAAGGATGTTAGCGACTTCCTGCCGGAAGGTATGGATATTGATTGACATTCTGACCCGATAGAGAAGAAGAACTCCGGTTTATGTAATGAAAAACAGTCTTTAATATAGAATATAGAGATGAAAAGGAATATCATGCTGGCAGCATTCTGCTGCCTTTTTTGGGGAGGGGTGTTCGCTCAAAACAGCAAGTTCAATTCTCCGTCGCGCAAGCTTCAGTTGGCTGAGTTTGCCATCGCAAATCTGTATGTGGACAATGTAGATGAAAACAAGCTGGTGGAAACGGCTATTGTCAAAATGCTGGAGGAACTGGATCCGCATTCCACTTACTCGGATCCCGAAGAAGTGAAACGTCTGAACGAGCCTCTGCAAGGCAATTTCGATGGGATAGGCATTCAGTTCAATATGGTGACAGATACCTTGTTTGTTATCCAGCCCGTGTCGGGAGGTCCGTCGGAGAAGGTCGGAATACTGGCTGGCGACCGGATTGTGGAGGTGAATGATACCGTGATAGCTGGAGTGAAAATGAATACGGATGAGGTGATGCGGCGCTTGCGGGGACCTAAAGGGTCGAAAGTGAATGTAAAAGTGCTTCGTGGAGGTGTAAAGGAACTTCTGTCGTTTACTATCAGGCGAGATAAGATTCCGGTGTATAGTTTGGACGCTTCTTATATGGTGGACGGACATATCGGCTATATCCGTGTAAACCGGTTTGCGGCTACGACGGGAAAAGAATTTGCCGATGCGCTGCATAACTTGCAGAAACAGGGCATGAAGGACTTGATTCTTGACTTGCAGGGAAACGGAGGCGGCTACCTGAATGCGGCTATCGACCTTTGTGACCAGGTGCTCGGATCCAAGGAGCTGATCGTTTATACGGAAGGACGCCGCAATCCGCGTACGGAGTTTAAGGCGAAAGGGGACGGGGATTTTCAGAACGGACGGCTCGTTGTGCTGGTGGATGAATTTTCAGCTTCTGCAAGCGAGATTGTGACGGGTGCCATCCAGGACTGGGACCGTGGAATTGTGGTAGGACGGCGTACTTTCGGGAAGGGGCTGGTTCAGCGTCCCATTGATCTGCCCGACGGTTCGATGATCCGACTTACCGTGGCGCGTTATTATACGCCTTCGGGCCGTTGCATCCAGAAGCCCTATGAGAGTGTGGAACAATACAACCGTGATCTGATCGAACGCTATAACCGGGGTGAGATGATGAGCGCCGACAGTATTCATTTTCCGGACTCATTGAAAGCCAAAACGTTGAAGCTCGGGCGTACGGTGTATGGCGGAGGCGGCATCATGCCTGACTATTTCGTGCCCATCGATACGGCGATGTATACCGATTATTATATGAATCTGCGTGACAAAGGTGCCATTGTCCAGTTCAACATCAAGATGATTGACCGCCATCGGCAGGAATGGCTGAAGAAATACAAGACGTTCAGCCGTTTTAACCGTGACTTTGAGGTGGATGACGCGATGCTGAAGGAGCTTGTGGCGTTGGGCGAAACGATGAAGATACCTTATAATGAAACGCAATACCAGACAGCGCTTCCGCTTATCAAGACGCAGGTGAAAGCGTTGATAGCTCGTGACATGTGGGATATGAGCGAGTATTTTCAAGTGATCAATACGCTCAGCGACAGCATGAAGAAGGCGGTTGAACTGCTCTCGGAGCCGGGAATGAATTTTCCGAGGCACAAGTGAATTGTCTGCAAATAACCGAAAAACTGATTATGAAAACAAAAAGATTGCCATCAAGTGTATTTTTCGTCCTGCTGGCCCTTTTCTATTTTGCGGGCGACGGAAACGCACAAGTCCGCTTCTCAACGGCAGGGTTTCATGTCCTTTCAGATTCCCCGCGCCAGGTCTTCGACATGAATCCCGGATGGAGATTCTGCAAAGGCAGAGCGGAAGGGGCAGAGCGGGTGGATTTCAACGATTCGGAATGGCAGGTCGTATCATTGCCGAACGGACTGGAAACATTGCCTTTGGAAGCCAGCGGGAGCATCAATTACCGTGGTGAGGCATGGTATAGAAAACATTTTACGCTTCCTTCCGGCCTGCAAGGCGAACGGTGTGTCCTCTATTTTGAAGGGATTATGGGGAAGAGTAAGATCTGGGTGAACGGAACTCTTGTCGGAGAACATTTTGGAGGCTATTTGCCTGTAAGCCTGGATATCACAGAACAATGCCGTTTCGGGGAAAAGAATCTTGTATCTGTCTGGGCTGACAATTCGGATGATCCGAACTATCCTCCTGGAAAACCGCAGACAATGCTGGACTTCTGCTATTTCGGAGGAATTTATCGTGATTGCTGGCTATATACTACCTCGGAAACTTACATTACAGATGCCAACATGCGCAATGCAAATAAGACAGGCAATGGGGGCGTTGCTGTATATTATGAGCATGTGAGCGACAAATCGGCGGATGTTTGCATACAGGTGAATCTGCAGAATGATGCCGTTTCGCCGGTCAGGGGTGAGGTGGAGTTCGTTTTGCGTAATGATTCCGGTGAAGAGGTGGCGAAATCCCGTGAGAACTGCAGGCTGAAGGGAAATACGACGCTGAAGAAGCGGATGACCTTGAGCAGTCCTGTGCTGTGGTCGCCGGATACTCCTTATCTATATACGCTGGAAGTGAGGGTGAAGGACGGAAAAGGAAATATGCTTGACGGATATGGAATCCGGACGGGTATCCGGACTATCGGATTTGATCCCAAACGGGGACTGATCCTGAACGGGAAGGTTTTCTCAAGAAAGCTTATCGGCGCTAACCGCCATCAGGACTATGCGCTGATAGGGAACGCACTTTCAAACTCGTTGCACTGGCGTGACGCGAAAAAGCTGAAGGATGCGGGCATGGATATCATACGGAATGCGCATTATCCGCAAGATCCCGCATTTATGGAGGCCTGTGACGCCTTGGGCCTTTTCGTCATTGTAAACACTCCGGGCTGGCAGTTCTGGAGCGACGAACCGGTATTCAGAGAACGTATTTATTCTGATATCAGGAATATGGTGCGCCGTGACCGGAATCACCCTTGTGTCATTATGTGGGAGCCTATCCTGAACGAAACCAACTATCCGGATTATTTTGCGAAGGAAGTGCACGGCATTGTGAAGGAAGAGGCTCTTCCGGGAAACAATTATACCGCGGCCGATCTTCGGGCTACGGGTTCACGGTATTTTGATATAAGCTTCACCGCTCCTCTGTCGGAAACAGATCCCGGTTACGATGAGAATAAAATTTATTTTACTCGTGAGTGGGGAGATAATGTGGATGACTGGAATGCGCACAATTCTCCCAGCCGGGTGGCCCGGCAATGGGGAGAGCACGCACAGCTGATTCAGGCAAGAGATTATGGCAAATCTCCTGTGGGATGGGCAAGCATAGATGTGTTGTATGAAACGAAGCCCAACCATCTCGGAGGATGCCTTTGGCATTCGTTCGACCATCAGCGCGGCTATCATCCGGATCCTTTCTACGGAGGAATCATGGATGCTTTCCGTCGTCCGAAATATTCATATTATATGTTCCAGGCCAAAAGCCATCAAACCCGTCCCATGGTATATGTTGCGAACCTTATGACTCCTTTTTCGCCTGAGGACGTAACGGTGTACAGCAATTGTGATGAAGTAAGGCTGACTACCCAAACCGGGGAAAAGCAGCGCGTATACAGAGTGCCTCAGGAATTGGGCAACAAACCTTTTCCTATTGTCAGGTTTGAAAAGGCTTTTGACTTTATGGTTGACAAGAAATTTGCACGGGGAGGCAAGCATTCTGAATCTTATTTGTTGGCTGAAGGTCTGATTGACGGGAAAGTAGTGGCTTCGCACAAAGTTTGTCCGGCTCGTCAAAGCGCCGAAATCCGTTTGTCTGCTGATACGGAGAATATGCAGCCGGTGGCCAATGGCGGGGATTTGGTGACTGTTGTAGCGCAGGTGACCGACCGTAACGGTGTGGTCAAGCGTCTGAACAACACTTCCATCGTGTTTGAGATAGAAGGAGAGGGGCGGTTGATTGGCGCAGATAAGGCAGTGCCCGTGCTTTGGGGAGAAGCCTGCGTGTTGGTTCAAACCACTTCCAAGGCTGGAAAGGTCAGAATCAAGGCACGGATGGAGTATGCTGGTGAGGTCAAGCCGTCGGCCGGCGAACTGGAGTTTGCCACCTTGCCTTCGCCAGTGCCCCAGCTCTTCGATGCAGATGAAGAAAAGCAGACCACGGTTGCTCTCCCGACACAAGGAAGCGGCGCATTGAGCGAAGAGCAGAAACGGGAGCTGATGAAAGCAAGCAAGATTGTAGAGGCTCAGCAGGAGCAGTTTGGAGAGAAAGACGGAAAGCGGTAGAATCTGACAGGTCGGCTGGAGGATTCTGTGCGGTGCAGACGGAGAACTTGTGCGGCAAAAATCTTCCTTTTCTCCGCACAAGTTTGGAAATATGCCAAAGTATTTGGTCAGATTAAAGAATTATTTCCTTAATCTTTTGTGTTATCTCGATAAAACTTCTAATTTTGCAACGTATTACGAATCATCGAGTAGGATATTTTAGTTCTAACAATTAAATAATTTAAATTCAATCATTTATGTGGTTAAGTAATTCATCTATTGGAAGGAAAGTGGTGATGAGCGTAACTGGTATCGCCCTTGTCCTGTTTCTTACATTTCACATGTTGATGAACCTGGTCGCATTATTTTCGGCGGAGGGTTATAACACGGTGTGTGAATTTTTGGGAACTAACTGGTATGCCCTTATCGGTACACTGGCATTAGCTGCTCTGTTTGTAATTCACATTATCTATGCCTTCTGGCTGACAATGTTGAACCGTGCGGCTCGTGGCAGCGAGCGCTATGCTGTTAGCGTGAAGCCTAAAACAGTGGAATGGGCATCTCAGAACATGCTGGCTTTGGGCGTTATCGTGATTTTGGGCTTGGCATTGCATTTGTTCAACTTCTGGTACAACATGATGTTCGCCGAACTGATCGGAAATCCCATGATGGGCGGTTTGAGCGCAACAGATGGTTACGGCTACATTATGGAAACGTTCTCAAATCCTGTATTCTTTGTGCTGTACATTGTTTGGCTGTGCGCCTTGTGGTTCCATCTGACTCATGGATTCTGGAGCTCAATGCAGACTTTGGGTTGGAACAACACGACCTGGATCAGTCGTTGGAAATGCATTTCTAACATCTATTCTACTATCATCGTGCTGGGATTCATGCTGGTAGCAGTTGTATTTTTCGTGAAGAATTTATAATACGTTGACAAAACAGGTTCAATGCCTTATCAACTAAAAAAGAAAACAATTATGACTAAGATACTTGATTCTAAAATACCTGAAGGTCCGATAGCTGAAAAATGGACCAACTATAAAGCTCATCAGAAACTGGTGAACCCGGCCAACAAACGCCGTCTGGATATCATTGTTGTAGGAACAGGTCTGGCAGGTGCTTCTGCCGCTGCTTCTTTGGGCGAAATGGGATTCCGCGTGTTTAATTTCTGCATTCAGGATTCTCCGCGCCGTGCGCACTCTATTGCAGCTCAGGGAGGTATCAATGCAGCTAAGAACTATCAGAACGACGGTGACTCGGTATATCGTCTGTTCTATGATACAGTGAAAGGCGGTGACTACCGTGCCCGTGAAGCTAACGTTTACCGTCTGGCTGAAGTTTCAAACAATATCATCGACCAGTGTGTTGCACAGGGTGTTCCTTTTGCCCGTGAATACGGAGGCTTGCTGGCTAACCGTTCGTTCGGTGGCGCACAGGTTTCACGTACATTCTATGCGAAGGGTCAGACTGGCCAGCAGCTCTTGCTGGGCGCATATTCTGCATTGAGCCGCCAGGTAGGTGCCGGAACTGTAAAGCTGTATACCCGTTATGAAATGGAAGACGTTGTCATCATCGACGGCCGTGCGCGCGGTATCATCGCCAAGAATCTTGTAACAGGTGAACTGGAACGCTTTGCCGCTCATGCCGTTGTAATCGCAACAGGCGGTTATGGAAATGCTTACTTCTTGTCTACCAACGCGATGGCATGTAACTGCTCTGCAGCAATGGCTTGTTATCGTAAGGGTGCGTTCTTCGCAAACCCGGCTTACGTTCAGATTCATCCGACTTGTATCCCGGTACACGGCGACAAGCAGTCTAAGCTGACTTTGATGTCTGAATCTTTGCGTAACGACGGCCGTATCTGGGTTCCGAAGAAGCTGGAAGACGCGAAGGCATTGCAGGCTGGCACCAAGAAAGGAAGTGACATTCCCGAAGAAGACCGCGACTATTACCTGGAACGCCGTTATCCGGCATTCGGTAACCTGGTTCCGCGTGACGTGGCTTCGCGTGCAGCAAAAGAACGCTGCGACCATGGTTTCGGCGTGAACAACACCGGTCTTGCTGTCTTCCTTGATTTCTCTGAAAGTATCGAACGTCTGGGCCTTGATGTTGTCCGCCAGCGTTACGGCAACCTCTTTGATATGTATGAAGAGATCACAGACGTAAATCCGGGTGAACTGGCCAATGAAATCAACGGCGCAAAATACTATAATCCGATGATGATTTATCCGGCTATCCACTACACAATGGGCGGTATCTGGGTTGACTATGAATTGCAGACAACCATTAAGGGATTGTTTGCTATCGGCGAATGTAATTTCTCTGACCACGGCGCTAACCGTCTGGGAGCTTCTGCTTTGATGCAGGGACTGGCTGACGGATACTTCGTATTGCCTTATACTATCCAGAACTATCTGGCAGATCAGATTACAGTTCCTCGCTTCTCTACGGACCTTCCGGAATTTGAAGAAGCAGAAAAGGCTGTTCAGGCTAAGATCGATCACCTGATGGGCATTCAGGGCAAGCGTTCGGTTGACTCTATCCACAAGGAACTCGGACACATCATGTGGGAATATGTCGGCATGGGACGTACAGAGGCAGGCTTGAAGACAGCATTGGCCAAACTGAAAGAAATCCGCAAGGAATTTGAAACAAATCTGTTCATCCCGGGCAAGAAAGAAGGCATGAACGTTGAGCTGGATAAGGCTATCCGTCTGAATGACTTTATCACAATGGGCGAACTGATTGCTTATGATGCATTGAACCGTAACGAATCATGTGGCGGCCACTTCCGTGAAGAATACCAGACAGAAGAAGGCGAGGCAAAACGTGATGACGAACACTACTTCTATGTGTCTTGCTGGGAATATCAAGGCTCAGACGATAAGGCTCCGGTTCTCTACAAAGAGCCGCTGGTTTACGAAGCAATCAAAGTTCAGACTCGTAACTATAAGAGCTGATCAGTGAAGTTAAACAATTAAAAGCATCTAAGTAAAATGGATAAAAATATATCATTTACGCTGAAAATTTGGCGTCAGAACGGACCGAAGGAACAAGGTCATTTCGATACATTCCAGATGAAAGATATCCCGGGTGATACCTCATTCCTGGAGATGTTGGATATCTTGAATGAGCAGCTGATTGAAGAAGGAAAAGAACCGGTTGTATTTGATCATGACTGCCGTGAAGGTATCTGCGGTATGTGCTCTTTGTATATCAACGGACATCCGCATGGACCGGCTACAGGTGCAACGACTTGTCAGTTGTATATGCGCCGTTTCCATGACGGTGATGTGATTACTGTAGAACCGTGGCGTTCTGCCGGTTTCCCGGTTATTAAGGACTTGATGGTAGACCGTTCGGCCTATGACAAGATCATGCAGGCTGGAGGTTATATCAGCGTGCGTACAGGTGCTCCTCAGGATGCGAATGCTATCCTGATTCCGAAGGACGTTGCTGATGAGGCTATGGATGCCGCTACTTGTATTGGTTGCGGTGCTTGTGTAGCAGCCTGCAAGAATGGTTCGGCTATGCTGTTTGTTTCTGCAAAAGTGAGCCAGCTGAATCTGCTTCCGCAAGGCAAGCCTGAGGCACTCCGCCGTGCAAAAGCCATGATTGCCAAAATGGATGAACTGGGATTCGGTAACTGCACGAACACCCGTGCGTGTGAAGCAGAATGTCCGAAGAACGTTTCAATCAGCAATATTGCCCGTTTGAACCGCGACTTTATCAAGGCCAAATTGAAAGATTGATTTAGTCTGTAGCTTTTATTTGATAAATAATTTGCCGTCTTATGGAAGCAGCTTCTGTCTGTTCCATAAGACGGTTTTTTGTGGTGGATCTGGCTGTATATGGCACAGTATGTTTCTTTCCGGTTTCGCTTGTCAGTCTGTCTTAAGTGTGAAATAAGACTAAAACATGGGCGGGAAAGGTAGACGGTGTTGCTTTTTTTAGATAGTATTCTTATATTTGTGTCGTGATTTTTTTCATAGTATTAGATTTAAGGTTAACAAGGGAGGGAGAAGGCGTTCTCCCTTTTTTATTTTCAGCCTTACAGTCCAAGCTCACTGTGTATTTGCTCGTAGGTAGCGTCCTTCAATATCACATTCTTATTTCCGTCCAGCAGGTAAAGGGAAGGCATGGACTTTATATTGTAGAGTGCGCGCATTCTGATGATTTCCTTGTCGGTGCCTATAATCCAGTTTGCCGGCATGTCTTTCAGCGAATTGCGCCAGGCCTCCATGTTTTCTTCAGTGTAGACAGCCAGTATGGAAAGTTTGTTTGCGTCGACAGCTCTTTTCAATGACTCGTCATTGATCATTTCCTGCAGGAGATGGTGGCAGGTGGGGCATTCGGGGTCATAGAAGACGAGCAAAAGCCGGTTGTTGTGCACTTGCGTATTCTTGAGCGTGTTTGTCTTTCCTGAAGGCAGATAGTAAGTGAAATCGGAAGCCTGTTTCCCTGGCTGGTTTCTGCTTATCAGATCCAGTCTGAACTTGAAGTTTTCTCTTACGGCTTCATCCGTTTCATACTTCCCGATCATCTGTTTCAGGTAAGCAGCATACAGTCGTTCGTTGTAGAACGGCGAGTTAGGATCGGACAGATAATCGTCAAACAGTTTCATGAATACTTGCCTTGCGTGCGGATGCGGGTACATGAGCCTGCATAGATTCCCGATGCTGGGTTCTGCTTCATCCGGATTCGTCTGCGTATCGGCAAGCAGGGCGATGTGGTCGACAAACCCTTGTTCGGTGACATTGCTGTTATTGACCAGGGCTGTATCTGCAAAGTTGAATTCATCCCAGTAATGCGCAAGAAGAAACGTCTTTCTCGATTTCGGATCCTTCAGCGATTCGGGAATCTTGGGGTAAGGGAACTGCGGTTCCTGCTGCACGGACTTTTCCGTTTGCAGGCTTTGCTGTGCTGCGTTTCCGATTTTTTGCCTGTTACTGTTCTTGCATGAAAGCGTAGAGATTGAAAATGTTGCAAGAAAGAGGCAATACATATATTTTTTCATGTTGCTGTATGCTGTTTTCATAAAATAGAAATGTTTGATATTGCTTTCGGGAGATTATAGAAGGCGGTATACTCCACCGGCCAATGCCTTTATAACCCCTTTCATTTCGAGTTCGAAAAGAATGCCTGCCATCCGGTTGATAGCGATGTTGCATTCCACCACCAGCGTGTTTATCTGTTTTCCTTCCGGCTGTTTCTTGAGCAGGTTTACAATCCGTTCTTCTTCTTCAGACAAGTCCGGGAAAAGCTGGCGCTGGATGGCCCTGGGCACCTTGTTTTCTACGTCCCAGCACATCGCTTTGACGAAATCTTCCGCATTTTGCACGAGCGTCGCCTTGTTTTGTCTGATCAGTTCGTTGCACCCTGCGGAGTATTCATCGTTGATTCTGCCCGGGAAGGCAAAGCAGTCGCGCTGATAGCTGTCTGCAATTTCTGCCGTGATGAGCGACCCTCCTTTTACGGCTGATTCGATGACGATTGTTGCATCGCTGATGCCGGCCACAATGCGGTTTCGCTTGACAAAATTCTGTTTGTCGGGATTTGTTCCGCTGGGGAATTCGGTGAGCAGTCCGCCGCACGAAAGCATTTCGGCAGCCGTATGTTTATGGACGGCCGGGTAAATCCGGTCAAGCCCGTGAGCCAGCACTCCCACGGTGGGAATGCCGTGATTGAGGGCCGCCCGGTGAGCATGGATATCGATGCCATAAGCAAGTCCACTTACCACCAGCACGTCCGGGAGCATTTCTTTCAGGTCGTGCAGAAAAGTTCTGCAAATCTCTTTCCCGTAATCGGTTGCATTCCGTGTGCCGACAACGCTGACGATGTGCAGACTGTTCAGGTCGGCGTTTCCTTTATAAAACAGAGCCAGAGGCGCATCGTCGCATTCTCTCAGGCGTGAAGGATATGCTTCGTCAGACGGTATCAGGCAGCGGATTCCGTTTTTCTCGGCAAACTGCAATTCCGCTTCACAGATGCGCAGAATGTCTGGCTTTCCCAAAGCCCCGGCAAGCTTCGGCGAAAGTCCGGGAATCTCCTCGGCCAGTTCTTTGGCGTGGAGTATGATTTCAGCGGCGCTTCCCGCCGTTTTCAGCAGATTGTGGGCACCGGCCAGTCCCAGCCCCGGCGTGCGGGTAAGCGCCAGCGTATATAGGCGTTCTTCGTCTTTCATTCGTTCAGGTAGGGGGCCAGAGTTTGATTCAACAGTTCGCTCTCTCCCAAACGTCCGTTGACGAGGCATACGGTTTCTACGCTTGACTTGACGACAGCCTTCATGTCCGGAAGCCGGAAGATGTCCTGGTAAAACACATATTTGATGCCTTCCTTTTTGATGTACAGTTTGGAAACAAATTCGTCCTGGCTGGTGAGCGGAGTCTTGAATGCCATGTTCAGCCGGGCGACAACAGGGTCTATTCCTTTCCGGTGCAGTTCGGCGAAGCTGATTCCCGTGGAAGACAGAAATTCATGGCGGGTATGTTCGATATAATGCTGGTAATTTGCGTTGTTAACAATGCCTTGCAGGTCGCATTCGTAATCGCGGACCTTCATCTTCAGTTCAAAAATGTATTTCTCCATAAATTCTATGTTTTTGTACAAAAGTAATGATTTTGTCGGAAGTAATGCGGGGTTCCTTGTGCGGATTCGGGAAAGGCCATCAAATTTCCGTCAAACCTTGGGCAGAGGGCATGCATCCGTTTGCTTTCCTTGTCCGGTTGAAACTGGCCGATCTGGCGGCAGGTTTTATAGTCCAGCATTTGGTCCGTACAGTCCAGCGGCTGGACTATACGGACCACATATGTGGACCGTACGGTTCACGGGCTGGACCATAGAATTTGTTCCGATGTCTGGCAGACTTTCTACTGCCCGCCGCATTGAGGCTTTTTGAGATATTCATATCCTATCCGGCAATAAAGGCATTTCTTTATGTCGCAGTAGTTCTTTTTCAGCTGGATCAGCGCCTGACTGTCACCTGCGTGTGCAGCTTCGAGCCCGCATTCTTTCCAGATGCGTACGATGAAATTGTTTTCCGGCCTCATTTCTTCCAGCAGGCCGTTGGCCCGTTGTATCAGTATATTGTCGGTCTTGTATTTGCCGTAGGCATATAAAAAAGGGATGACCGTGTTTATCACCAGCAGGTCGATAGTCTGGTTGCTCAGTGTTTTCGGGTGCGGCGGTGAAGCTTCACCGAACACATAATGCGTCAGCCAATACTCCGATGTGCCGCATCGCAGAATGTCGCGCAGACTTTTCAGGCTTTGCGCCTCCATCAGGGCAGACAACAGCCCCTGCGAGCGGTAGTAGAATGAGGCAAGTTGGGCGATTCGTACATGCGGAAAATTGTCCGGACGCATCCTCAGCAGCTTCCAGCGGCTGTTTGCCGAAGGCCTCAGTCCGAATTTGTGGCTCAGATAGGTATATTCCTTCATGAGCCTGTCCGTGTACTCGTCGGCCGGCACTTCCTGGAGCAGCCCCGCCTGTCCGAAGAAGAAGGCTTCTATCTGAAACAGGCTGTCGCGGTGTTTGTTTACCGCCTGCAGGGGGATGGTTTCGGCCCAGAACTCAAAGGCGTCGCTGTTTGTTCCGAATCCGAAGTTGCGAGCCAGGATGATGAAGAATACATGTTCCCAGTCTTTCCGGTGGCGTCCGAGGAGCTGCATGATTTTATCGGTCTTCTGCTCGAAGCGTTCGGTTTGCAGCCTCGAAAGCCAGCTGTGCAGGAGGAGTTTAGGCAACGCCGGTATCAGCCGGTAGCAGGCCGGATAGCGGTCGGCCTCGATGAGCTGCCGGTAGTTGTCCGACAGGTATCCGGGGCAGTGCAGTTCCAGTTGCGGAATCGTTTCACCGTCTGACCGGCGTACGCTTGCATCGATTTCTGAGGCTACATGCAGAATGACCGAATCGTAGTTGCTGTCAAGATGGTGTCCGTGCCGCTCCCATTCGGACGATTGCTGATGGATTTCGATGTTTCCCACCCAGACTACGCCTCCGATTTTGATTTTGGCATTGAAAAAGTCCGGTCCAGCATTGTAGTTTGCCTGACCCGGATCGATGATTTCGATGCTTTCCCCTTCGGCTGTAAGCAGCGGTTTCAGCGGAAAAAGCTTGTGTTTCCATACATAGTGTAGAAGTTGTTCCATGTTAACGAGGTGTAAATGTTCGGTAAATGTAATGATTAATAGCGAAAAACGCTATCTTTGCGGATAAAATGTTTTGTGTATTATGAAAATTGCATTGATCGGATATGGAAAGATGGGAAAGGAAATCGAAAAAATCGCGCTTTCCCGTGGTCATGAAATCGTAAGTATCATTGATATAGACAACCGTAAGGATTTTGATTCGGAAGCTTTCCGTTCGGCTGATGTGGCCATTGAGTTTACCGCGCCTTCGGTGGCCTACGGCAATTGCACGGAAGCTTTCAGACAAGGCGTGAAGGTGGTTTCCGGAAGTACCGGCTGGATGGCGGAACATGGCGAGGAAATGCGCCGCTTGTGCGCCGAAGAAGGAAAGACTTTGTTCTGGTCGTCAAACTTCAGTCTGGGCGTTGCCATTTTCTCGGCCGTCAACAAGTATCTGGCTAAAATCATGAACAGATTCCCCAATTATGAGGTGTCTATGGTTGAAACACATCATGTTCATAAGCTTGATGCTCCGAGCGGAACCGCCATTACGCTGGCCGAAGGCATCATTGAAAATCTGGACCGCAAGAACAAGTGGGTGATGGGTACGCTGACAGCTCCTGACGGCAGCGTGACCGGAACTCTCGAATGTGCTCCCGATGAGTTCCCCGTAAGCGCAGTCCGCAGAGGAGAAGTGCCGGGCATTCATACCGTCCGCTATGAATCGGAAGCAGACTCGATTGTCATAACCCATGACGCGAAAAACCGGAAAGGGTTTGCGCTTGGCGCCGTGCTGGCTGCCGAATATACGGCGACCCACAGCGGTTTTCTGGGAATGAGCGATTTGTTTCAATTTTAACAGATAGAAGAAGCGTATGAAAGAATGTTTGTCTTCCGGCGGAAAGCCATGCTTCGCTGAAAAGATAAGCCAGGCCCCTCGCAGGCAGTGGATCAAGTTTGCCACGGTTCTGGTATTGTATGTCATTTTTCTGATCTGGCTTCGGAGCTGGTTGGGCCTGGTGGTGATTCCGTTTATTTTCGATGCGTATATCACGAAGCTTATCCCCTGGACATGGTGGAAAAAGTCGAAGAACAAGACGGTGCTGGCCGTGATGAGCTGGGTTGACGCGATTGTGTTTGCTCTGGTTGCCGTCTATTTTGTCAATCTGTATTTTTTCCAGAACTATGTCATTCCGTCGTCTTCTCTGGAGAAATCTCTGCTGGTTGGCGATTATCTGTTTGTCAGCAAGATGAGTTATGGGGCGCGCATTCCGCAGACCCCTCTTCACATGCCTCTTACGCAGCATACGTTGCCGGTGTTCAACTGCAAGTCGTATGTTGAATGGCCGCATTGGGACTATAAGCGTGTATCGGGCTTGGGGCAGGTAAAGCTGAACGACATCGTTGTCTTCAACTTTCCGGCCGGCGATACTGTAGCTACAGGCAATCCAGCCGAAGACATCTATCGCATGAGCTATCAGCTGGGCAGGCAGTTGGCTCAGCCCGTCGACATGTCGCGGCTTTCTCCGGAGCAGCAGCGCGAAGTGTTTGACTTCTACTACAATGCGGGAAGAAAATACATCGACGAGAATCCCCAGATGTTTGGCAAAGTGATCACACGTCCGGTAGACCGGAGAGAAAATTACGTAAAGCGCTGTGTCGGGCTTCCCGGACAGACCTTGCAGATAAAGAACCGCATCGTTTACCTTGACGGCAAGCCCAACAAGGAGCCTGACAATGTGCAGTACCGTTATCTGGTGCATACGAAAGGGGTGCTTCCCGAAGACTTCTGCCATGAGCTGGGAATAAGCAAAGAAGACCTGAGCGCTTATTTTGTGGAAGAGTCTACCTATAATATGCCGCTGACCGAAGCTGCCAAGGCTGCTTTGCTGGGGCGCAAGGATCTGGTCGTTTCCATTGAGAATGTGCCCGATGACGATGCCGGAGGCTTGTATCCGAACAATAAACAGACCGGATGGACGGTAGACAACTACGGGCCGGTATGGATTCCGAAAAAAGGTGCCAGCATTGATCTGACGCTCGACAATCTTCCGCTTTATGAGCGTCCCATCAAGAATTACGAAGGCAATGCGCTCGAAGTGAAAGACGGAAAGATTTATATCAACGGACAGGAAACTTCAAAATATACATTCAAGATGGACTATTACTGGATGATGGGCGACAACCGTCACAATTCGGCCGACTCGCGTTTCTGGGGATTCGTTCCGGAAGACCATATCGTAGGAAAGCCGGTATTTATCTGGCTGTCGCTCGATCCCGACCGCAATTGGACGGACGGCAAAATCCGCTGGGACCGTCTGTTCCGTTTTGTGGATTCCATCAAATGATTTATGTGGATCAATAAGTCCGGCAAATGGTGGGCAAAGGCAGTCGGCTGCATTGTGGCAGCAGTTGTGCTGGTGCGTATGTTCCTTGTTACGGCTTGTGTCATCCCCTCTTCCGGCATGGAGAACAGCCTTTATGAAGGTGAGCGGATACTGGTCAGCAAATGGAGCTATGGGCTGCGTATGCCTTTTCCTTCAGTGTTCGGCTATCACCGGATTGCGGATTCGCCCGTGACGAAAGGAGATATCGTGCTGTTCAACAATCCCCATCCGCACGACCCGGACAGCCGGATAGAAAGCCGCGAGCTTTTCATAAGCCGCTGCATCGGTTTGCCCGGCGATACGCTGATGCTTGACCGGAATCTGTCTGAAATCCAGGGAGAAGTTCTCAGTCCCGACAGCAAGGCGCTGTATGCTTATCCGGCTGTGATGGAAGACACGATGCAGGCTGTGCTTGCTTCGCTGGGGCTGGATGACAACACGCTGGTCGGATATACCTCAGACGGAAACTACATACGCAGCTTCAGTCATTATGAATATTACCTGATTTCGCAGCGTCTGGAAAACCGTTTTTCCCTGCTCCCGATGAACCGGGGCAATCGCCGGGACGTGCATCCGTATGTTGTTCCCGGAAAGGGCAGGGCCGTGAAGGTTTATCCGTGGAACATCAAACTGCTGTGCAATACCATTCTAGCGCATGAACACCGTGCAGCCGAGGTGAAGGATGGCGTGCTTTATGTGGAAGGCAGACGGACGGATTCTTTTACTTTTACGAAAGATTATTATTGGATGGCCTCGAATGATCCGGTGAATCTGTGCGATTCGCGTCTGTTCGGATTCGTTCCCGATGACCATTTGATAGGCAAAGCCTGGCGCATCTGGTACTCATCCCGCGAAAACCGGTTTATGAGGAGAATAGAATGATGGAGGCACACGAACAAGGATATGAGCGAATGAAACAGAAAGTGGTTTTGGGTTCCGCTTATTTGGGCCCTGTTGAATATTATACAAAACTTTTTGCCTACGGCGATGTACGGATTGAGCGTTTTGATCATTACATGAAGCAGACCTACCGAAACCGTTGTGTGATTGCTTCTGCCGAAGGGCCGCTGGCACTTGCTGTACCCACAGAAAAGGGTGATGCCCTGAAGTGTCTGATGAAGGATGTGCGCATTTCCGACCACGGCAACTGGAGGCATGTGCATTGGAATGCCTTTGTAGCAGCCTATCGGCACAGTCCGTTTTTTGACTATTATGCCGACGAGTTTCAGGCTTTTTTTGTCAAGAAATATGCGTTTCTGTATGACTTCAATATGGAACTCTGCCGCTGGGTCTGTGAACAGATTGATTTGTGTTCGGTTTTATCTCCGACTGACGATTTTGCGGCCGAGATTCCGGATGCAGATGATTTCCGGGAGCTGATTCATCCGAAAAGGAACTATAAAGAGTCGGATCCGGACTTTGTAGCAGCTCCTTATTATCAGGTTTTTGAGCGTAAGTTCGGTTTCCTTCCCAATTTGAGCGTTGCCGATCTGCTGTTCAATATGGGGCCTGAAAGTTTGCTCGTGCTGCGCGACAGCATGGCCAAAAAAACGGCAGACTCCTTGCCGTAAAAGAATAATGTAGTACATTTGCAACAAAATCAATGATTTAACGATATATGAACAATTTACCGACAGTAACGAAAAATCTGCTGATTATAAATGTGCTCTGCTTTTTGGGCATGTTTGTGGCTGAAAGATATGGAATTGACATCAACCATCTGTTAGGACTTCACTTCTTTCTGGCGTCCGATTTCAATATAGGACAGTTGGTTTCCTATATGTTTATGCACGCCAATTTTTCGCATATTTTTTTCAACATGTTTGCCTTGTGGATGTTTGGCCGTGTGTTGGAGCAGGTGTGGGGACCAAAGCGTTTTCTTACTTATTATATCGTGTGCGGAATAGGTGCCGGACTGGTTCAGGAACTGGTGTGGGGTATGGAGTATGTGTTTGTATGGTCAAACTTTGCTTCAGTTGACACGGGCGTCGGCATCATCTCCATGGAAGGCTTTTTGAATGAACTGACAACGGTGGGAGCATCCGGCGCTGTTTACGGTATCCTGCTGGCATTCGGAATGCTTTTCCCGAACAGTCAGATGTTTGTCTTTCCTATTCCGATGCCGATTAAGGCGAAATATTTTGTAATCGGTTATGCTGTGCTTGAACTGTTTTTGGGGCTGGGCGGCAGTGACGGAGTTGCTCATTTCGCCCATCTTGGCGGTATGCTTTTTGGTCTGATACTGATTTTATATTGGAGAAAGAAAAATGGCGGAGGGAAGATTTATTACTGATTTGCGGAGAAAATTCGTACAGGGCGATATTGTCACACAGCTTCTGTATGTGAATGTGGCTGTGTTTATCGTGGTGGCTGTATTTAACGTGATAGCCACGCTGTTCAATCTTTCGCTCGTTTCATGGATAAAATGGCTTGAACTGCCTGCATGGCCCGAAACTTTTATCCGTCAGCCATGGTCGCTCTTCACTTACATGTTTATGCATGCCGATGTGTTTCATATTCTTTTCAATATGCTTTGGCTGTACTGGTTCGGACGGCTGTTTCTGAACTTCTTTTCGTCGAAGCATCTGCGCGGCCTGTATGTGCTGGGTGGAATTTGCGGTGGTCTGCTTTATATCCTTTCGTATAATGTCTTTCCCTATTTTGAGGATAAGGTATATTTTTCCTATTTGTTGGGTGCTTCCGCTTCGGTTTTGGCCATTGTGGTGGCGGCGGGTGTTCGTGAGCCGAACTATCCGGTGCAGTTGATGTTTTTCGGTACGGTGCGTCTGAAATATGTAGCGATTTTTATGGTCGTTCTGGATCTGCTGTTCATGACATCTTCCAACGCAGGAGGACATATCGCGCATTTGGGAGGAGCCTTGTCCGGCTGGTGGTTTGCAGCGGGATTGTCGAAGGGACACGATGCGACCAAATGGATAAACGGCATTTTGGACTGGTTTTCCGGTCTGTCCGGGCCGCGCCGGGTGAAGAAGCCTAAAATGGAAGTGCATTATGGCGACAAGCAGAAAGATTACGATTATAATGCGATGAAAAAGGAAAGGGAGGCTGAGGTGGACCGCATTCTCGACAAGCTCCGCAAGTCTGGATATGGCAGTCTGTCTGAAGAAGAGAAGAGGAAGCTGTTTGATGCCAGCAAGAAATGAAGTGAGGTAGTGAAATGAATATAATCGGTCATACATTGCAGGGCCTGGCGTTGCTTGCCAATTTGCTGGCAGGGGCTGGCTTTCTGTTTTGTTCTTATAGCCAGTATTTATCTCCTGTAGCACATCCTGTGTTGTCATGTGCGGGACTGTTTTTTCCTTTCTTTCTCTTTCTGAACGCTTTGTTCCTGCTGTTCTGGCTCTTTGTGCAGTGGAAATTTAGTCTGGTTCCATTCTTGTTCCTGTTGGCGGGATGGGGAAGCATCAGATCTTATGCTCCATGGGGGAACAAGGAAGAAGCAGAAGGAAAGGAAACCTTGAAATTCCTGACATACAATGTGATGGGAATGCCTGTAGAAAAGGGGGATTCTGTAAATCCGATTGTCGAGTATATCCGCAAGTCGGATGCCGATGTGGTTTGTTTGCAGGAGTATCCGGTTCATGACGAGAAAATCCGGAAAGCTCTTTCGTTCTATCCTTATGTTGAAACTTTTGCAGTCGCCGGATGGAACGGGATGGCGTGTCTTTCACGGTATCCGATTCTTTCGGTCGAACGTATCGGCTACAAAAGCGTAAGCAACGGCAGCTTCTTGCTGCGTTTGAAACTGGATAAAGATACGATGGCAGTGGTTTGCAATCATCTGGAGTCGAACAAGCTGGATGCTCATGACAAACAGGTTTATGAAGAAATTCTGAAATCTCCGGGCGAAAAGAATGTGAAGAGCGGAGGCAAATATTTGTTGGGGAAGCTGGCTGAAGCTGCGGCGCTCCGCGCTCCTCAGGCGGATTCCGTTGCCCAGGCTATTGCTGGGAACAAGTGCCGGTATATGCTTGTATGCGGCGACTTTAATGATTCTCCCTTGTCGTATGCCCACCGGATCATCGGACGAGGCCTGCATGATGCGTATATAGAGGCCGGAAGGGGACCCGGCTTTTCATATAACCGGAATTTTCTTTATTTCCGGATCGATCATCTGATGGTGGGCGAGGGATTCAGGGTGCTGGAAGCAGATGTTGACAATTCGATATCTGCATCAGATCATTATCCTTTGTGGTGTGTGGTAGAGAAATTATAACCTTAATAAAATTGAGTATTGATAATGAAACAACTTGTAATTGCTGCAGCTATGACGTGTTTGGTATGTGCGTGCGGACAGAAGACGAACGAGAGCGAGAATCCGTTCCTGGCGGAGTTTCAGACTCCTTATGGCACTCCTGATTTCAGCCGCATCAAGGTGGAACATTATGAACCGGCTTTCCTGGCCGGCATTGACCAACAGAATGAAGAGATTAGGACGATTGTGGAAAATGCGGATGAACCAACTTTTGAGAATACAATTGTCGCGCTTGACAAGAGTGGGGAGGTTCTTGATCATGTCAGCGGTGTGTTTTTTGCCTTGACAGAAGCTGATACCAATGATCAGCTGATGGAGCTGGAAACGAAATTCGCCTCAATGCTTTCAGAACACAGCGACAATATTTATTTGAATCAGGATTTGTATAAGCGCGTTGCGGCTGTGCATGATAAAGAAGCTGAAGGGAAAATCCAGCTGACAACCGAACAGCATTATCTTTTGGATAAATATTACAAGGGGTTTGTACGTGCAGGGGCTGCACTGGATTCAGCCAAACAGGCCCGTTTGCGCGAAATCAACAAAGAGCTTGCTACGCTTACCATCGAGTTCGGCAATCATGTGCTTGCCGACAACAACGCATATTTGTTGGTGGTTGACGATAAGAAGGATCTGGAAGGGCTTCCTGAAACGGTGGTTGAAGGGGCATCCCAGGAGGCAAAAGCCCACGGAAAAGAAGGCAAATGGGTGTTCACCCTGCAAGAATCCAGTCGTCTGCCGTTGTTGCAGTATGCAAAAAACAGAGAGCTGCGCAAGGATATTTATCAGGCTTATATCAATTTGGGAAACCACGGTGACGCAAATGACAACAAAGAACTCCTGAAACGGATTCTGACGCTTCGTCTGGAAAAGGCCAGGCTGATGGGATACAGCAATTATGCTGAATATCAGTTGGCGGAAAACATGGCGAAGACTCCTGAAAATGCACTTGACCTTCTGTATAAGCTGTGGGGATATGCTATCGGGAAAGCCAAGTCGGAGGCTGCGCAGTTGCAGACAATCATGGACCGCGAGGGAAAAGGCGAAAAGCTGGAGGCATGGGACTGGTGGTATTATGCAGAGAAACTTCGCAAAGAGAAATATGATCTGAATGAGGATGAAATCAAGCCTTATTTCAGCCAGGAAGATGTGCATAATGGACTTTGCTATGTGGTGAACAAGCTTTATGGCGTGACATTGACTCCGACGGACAGCATTTCTGTGTATAATCCGGATGTAAAGACGTATATTGTGAATGACGGTGACGGGTCTTTGCTGGGGATATTCTACAGCGATTATATGCCCCGTTCCAACAAACGGAGCGGTGCATGGATGAGCAATTTCCGTGAGGCTTCGGCTGATGTGCGCCCGCTTATCTACAATGTGGCAAGTTTTACCAAACCCGCAGGCGATCTTCCTTCCTTGCTTACATTGGATGAGGCTCGGACCATGTTTCACGAATTCGGGCATGCGCTTCACGGATTCCTGACAAATTGCCAATATAAGGGCGTTTCGGGAACTGCCGTTGCACAGGACTTTGTGGAACTTCCTTCCCAGATTATGGAACACTGGGCTATGGCTCCTGAGGTGCTTAAGGTCTATGCGAAGCATTATAAAACACGCGAAGCTCTTCCTGACGATCTTATAAAGAAAATTGAAAACCAGTCGCATTTCAATCAGGGTTTCATGACTACAGAACTGCTGGCTGCGGCCATTCTGGACATGGAACTGCATTGCCTGACCTCTACGGACAGTCTGGATGTCATGGGCTTTGAAAAACAGCTGATGGATAAAATCGGTCTGATTCCTCAAATCGCGCCGCGTTACCGTGCTACATATTTCAATCATATCATGGGCGGATACGATGCCGGATACTACAGTTATCTGTGGGCGGAACGCCTGGATACGGATGCTTTTGAAGCCTTTAAGGAGCATGGGCTGTTTGATCAGGAAACGGCCGCTTCCTTCCGCAAGAATATCCTTGAGAAAGGAGGATCTGACGATCCGATGAAGATGTATGTGGCTTTCCGCGGCGCTGAGCCGAGCCTTGAGCCGTTGCTGGAATCCCGCGGATTGAAGTAAACGGTTTGATTGCATAATCAAGCTTTTTGTAATCAAAAGTTTAAATATTTGCAATCGTTTCGGCTTATCTGATGAAAAAAAACTATATTTGCAACCTTGAATAAACGTATCAAATTAAAAATTAATATAATAAACTAAAGTAACATGCAAAACAAAGGATTTGTAAAGGTTTTTGCGGTATTACTGACACTTGCCTGCATCTTCTACCTTTCGTTCTCGTTTGTCACTCGCTATCAGATGAACAAGGCGGAAAAGGATCCCAGAGGTGCTGCCCATTATCTGGATTCCATGCAGAACCAGAAGGTATGGCTCGGTGTCTATACGCTGAAACAATGCCGTGAAATGGAAATCGGGTTGGGATTGGACCTGAAAGGTGGTATGAACGTGATTCTGGAGGTGTCTGTGCCTGATGTTGTAAAGGCATTGGCTGACAACAAACCGGATGCAGCCTTCAATAAGGCTGTTGAAGAAGCTGCCAAACAGCAGGTGACAAGCCAGGAGGATTTCATCACTTTATTTGTGAGAGAGTACAAGAAACAGGCTCCTGACGGAACGTTGGCCGAACTTTTTGCGACACAACAGTTGAAGGACAAGGTCAACACCCGCAGTACAGACGCTGAGGTAGAACGCGTATTGCGTCAGGAAGTACAGGCCGCTATCGACAACTCATACAATGTGTTGCGTACCCGTATCGACCGTTTCGGTGTTGTTCAGCCTAATATCCAGGCACTGGAAGGAACAATGGGCCGTATCATGGTTGAACTTCCGGGCATCAAGGAGCCTGAACGTGTCAGAAATCTGTTGCAGGGATCGGCAAATCTTGAGTTCTGGGAAACTTATGAAGCGAAAGACATTGTGCCTGTTCTCGTTTCGGCTGACGAACGCGCGCGTTTGCTGCTGGGTTCAACAACCGACTCTGTAAAGGTGGATTCGGCTGCGGTTGAAAAGGAAAAGGCTTCGGCTGCCATCTCTTCCAAGGACAGTCTTGCTGCTGTGTTGAAAGGTGAAACGGTAGACAACTCTGCAGCAAATGTAGAACAGTACAAGAAAGATCATCCCTTGCTGTCTGTGTTCCAGCCCAACCAAAGCGGAATGGGATCTATCGTGGGATATGCAGACTATAAGGATACAGCTGCTGTAAATGCAATTCTGAATATGCCGGGCGTTAAAGAAATCATGCCCCGCGACCTGAAACTGATGTGGGGAGTCAAGGCTTCCGACATGGATAAGACCGGACGCATCTTTGAACTTTATGCTATCCGCTCTACAGAACGTAACGGACGCGCTCCGCTGGAAGGAGATGTGATTACTGACGCTAGAGATTCTTACGACCAGTTTAACAAGCCGTGTGTAACGATGTCGATGAACAACGACGGATCCCGCCGTTGGGCCGCGCTGACTAAAAAGAACATCGGCAAGGAAATCGCTATCGTGCTCGACGGTTATGTATACAGTGCGCCGAATGTAAGAAATGAAATTACCGGAGGAAATTCTGAAATCACCGGTAACTTTACTCCGGAAGTGACCAAGGACTTGGCGAATGTGCTGAAGTCTGGTAAAATGCCGGCTCCTGCGCGTATCGTGCAGGAAGATATCGTAGGTCCGTCGTTGGGACAGCAGTCCATCAATCAGGGCCTTGTTTCGTTTATCGTGGCTTTGATCGCGCTGATGGCTTATCTTTGTGTGATGTACGGTTTCATTCCGGGTATGGTGGCCAACGGTGCCTTGATCTTCAACTTCTTCTTCACGCTTGGTATTCTGACTTCATTCCAGGCGGCGCTGACATTGTCGGGTATCGCCGGTATGGTGCTTTCTCTGGCTATGGCTGTCGATGCGAACGTGTTGATTTACGAGCGTACAAAAGAAGAGCTGCGGTTTGGAAAAACAATGAAAGATGCGGTTTCTGCCGGTTATTCGGGTGCATTCTCTGCAATCTTCGACTCTAACCTGACATCAATCATCACGGGTGTTATCTTGTTCTATTTCGGTACAGGACCAATCCGCGGATTTGCTACGACATTGATTATCGGTATTCTCTGTTCGTTCTTTACAGCCGTTTTCATGACTCGTCTGGTTTACGAACACTACATGAAGAAAGACAAATGGCAGCATCTTACATTCTCTACGGGAGTGTCAAAGAATCTGTTCCAGAACGTACATTATAATTTCATGGGCATTATCAAACGCTCGTTCACGATATGGGGCGTTTTGCTGTTGATCTGCATTGTTTCGTTCTTTACTCGTGGCTTGTCGCAAAGTATCGACTTTACCGGAGGACGTAACTTTGTGGTTCAGTTCGACAGAGTGGTTCAGCCGGAAACAGTCCGCGATCTGCTTGACGCGAAGGTAGGTGACGCAAATGTGCAGGCCATCGCTTTGGGAACAGACGGAAAAAGAATCCGCGTGATGACCAACTATCGTATTGAAGAAAATGATCCGAAAGTCGATTCTGAAATCGAGAGTCTGCTGTATACATCCCTGAAGGAAGGCAATCTGGTTCCTGAAGGCGTTACTCTCGAGCACTTTGTCGACCGTGATACGCAGGACGGATGTTCGATCATCAGTTCGCAGAAAGTTGGTCCGAGTGTCGCAGATGACATGAAAACTTCTGCTGTGTGGGCGGTTGTGTTTGCGCTGATTGCGATCGGTCTGTATATTTTGATTCGGTTCAACAATATCGCCTACAGTATCGGTGCTACGGTAGCATTGGCTGTTGATGCTGTATTGGTTATCGGTGCTTATTCATTGTTCTATGGTATCATGCCGTTCTCGTTGGATGTTGACCAGACATTTATCGGTGCCGTGCTGACAATCATCGGTTATTCTATCAATGATAAGGTGGTTATTTTCGACCGTGTGCGTGAGTTCAGCCATCTGTATCCGACACGTGAGCGTGCGAAAATGTTCAATGATGCGCTGAATACAACATTGGCCCGTACGTTGAACACAGGTCAGAGTACGTTGATTGTGCTTCTTATCATCATCATTCTTGGAGGTGACAGCATTCGCAGCTTCTCGTTTGCGATGATTTTGGGTGTTGTCATTGGAACATTCTCTTCTCTGTTTGTTGCAGCTCCTGTTGCCTATTTGCTGTTGGGCAACAAGATGCCGGCACAGGTAGGAGAAGGCGAGGTGAAGAAAGCATAAGGTTTGCTGACAAATGGCAGGTTGTACGCATGTGCACTGCCGGATAAAATAAAGGGGCTGCGCCAAAGTAGAGATACTGGTGCAGCCCTTCTTATGTCGGCAGGTTTCTGTTGCGTGATGGATTTGTATTCTTTCTTCCTTTGTGGAAGTCAGGAAGTAAACAAAGGAATGTCAGCCTTCCTTGATTTTCTTTAGATAGTCGGATGGAGTGAGTCCGAACTCTTCCTTGAAGCATTGGCGGAAATAAACTGTACTGTTTATTCCGACTTTAAAGGCAATCTCCGATATGTTATATTTGCCTTCGAGAAGCATTTTTTCAGCCAGCTGCATCTTGATTTTTCGGATATACTCGTTGGTAGACATTCCTGTCAATGCTTTCGTTTTTCTGTAGAGTGTGGAGGAACTCATGCAGAGGGTGCTTGCAAGGTAGTTGATGTCAATGGCTTCTGTCGCCGATAAGTTTTCAATAATGATATGTTTCATTTTATCAAGAAACTCTTTGTCTATCTTGTTCAGCGAATCCGTAATTATCGAATGTTTCTCTTCAAGTTCCTTGGTGGTAATCTTTTCTGAAACGATTTTCTCAGAATAGTGTTCTGCAAGGTGTCTGCGCTGTGTCAAAAGGTTATTGATCCTGCTGTGAAGGAGGCTTGCGCTGAAGGGCTTGGTCAGATAAGAGTCAGCCCCCGACAGATATCCTTCTTCTTTGTCTGTCAGTGTGTCCTTGGCAGTAAGTAAAATGATAGGGATATGGCTGGTCCGTATGTCTTTTTTCAATTTCCGGCACATAGTGATTCCGTCCATTATCGGCATCATTATATCGCTGACAATCAGGTCTGGTATACATTCTAGTGCGATTTCCATTCCTTCTTTTCCGTTTCTTGCGGTTTTTACTTCATATAAGTCGGTAAACGAATCAACGATGTAGGTCATAATGTCTTCATTATCCTCTACTATTAAAACAACAGGATGCTGATTGTCCGAAAGCGTGTTTTGTTTCATTTCTTCCGGATCGTTTTTATCCGGTGTCTTGGAAGAAGATGTTTCTTCTTCATCCTTGTGCAAGGCATTAGGATAGGTGTTTGCTGCAATAAGTCGTATCCTGAAAACCGTTCCTACATTCAGTTGGCTTTCAGCCTGGATTGTGCCTTCGTGCAGGTTTACCAGATTCTTTACTAGAGCCAGCCCGATACCTGTTCCTGAAGCCTGGTGGTGACTGCCTTCCTGGTAATATCTTTCAAAAATATGAGAGAGCGCTTCCGGACTGATGCCATATCCTGTATCTCGGATACTTAGCTCCAGATAGCGTACATTTTGTTCTTCTACCCATTGCGCACCAATGCTTATTTGTCCCTTCTCAGTATATTTCAGTGCGTTTGAAACCAGATTGTCTAAAATAATGGTTATGGCCTCTTTATCAAAGAAAAGTTCCATATTCTCTTCTTCTGTATGGATAGATATGGCAATATGCGGATTTCTGTTGAGCTCCTTGTATTTCAATCCTGTTTCATAGACGACAGAAACAATGTTGCTTTTGCATACACACAGTTTCTTGTTTTGAGTTTCAGTTTTTCTGAATTCCAATATTTGGTTGACCAGGTTGAGCAGCCTGACAGCGCTTTGATGGATTACAGAGATGCGCCGTTTGTCTTTTCCCGTGAGTGTAGTGCTTTCCTGCATGTCCTCCAGCGGACCGATGATGAGTGTCAGGGGTGTACGCAGTTCGTGCGTAATGTTTGTAAAGAATCGCAAGCGTTCATCATTAAGCTTTTGCTCTTGTTCATGACTCCATTTTTCGGACTCATACAGGTATTCCAGATTGATGCGCCGTTTATATATATGTAAGAAAACAGACAAGATGCCTAAGATAAAGATAATATAGCCTAATTTTGCCCACCAGGACAGCCATAATGGGGGAGCGATAGTTATTAGCAATGAGGTGCTTTTTTCTGGCCATTTTTGGTTGCGGATACGCGCTTTGACCAGAAATTCGTAAGTCCCATAAGGAAGATTCCGAAATGTCAGGCCATTATCATTGCTTATGGTGTACCATGAGTTTTCCATTCCCTTTAACATATAGGCATACTCTGTTTGGTTGGCGAGAGCGTAGTTAGGTATGCAGAATGAAATTTGGAAGTTGTTTTGATCGTGTTCAAGTCTGATGTTCTCACGTCCATTCAGTTGAAAGTTTTGTTCTTTTTCATTATGAAGAGAAAGAGGAGTCATTACATTGATTCTTGTAATTATGGCTTGTGGAGAAGTCCTTTTTCTGAGAACAAATTCCGGACTGAAATAACACAATCCGCCGATAGAACCGAAATACAATTCACCGTTTGTGTCTTTGCATACGCTTCCACTGGTGAAACTGGCCAATGGGATATTATCTTTATTGTTATAGTTGCAGATTTTGCTATATCCGGACAGAAGGCAGGAAATTCCTTTGTTTGTGCTCAACCATATATTTCCTGAATTATCTTCTATTATAGCCCGTATGTGTGTATTTACCAAACCTTTTTCACGCTTGTATACATTGTATTTCAAATCCTCATTTGGAGGGAATTGTATAAGTCCGTCCCCTGTAGCAACCCAGATATTCTGTTTGCAGTCTTCATAAATGTGATTTATTGTGTTGGACGGAAAGGATGCAAAAGTGTCGAATGTCTTAAGATGTTCCATATTGGCAGAATATAGGAATAATCCTCCGCCAAATGTTCCAACCCAGACCCTTCCAGCTGTATCTTTCAAAATCGTGCGTACGAGGTTGTTAGGGACATCTATGTGTTTGATGATTTTTTTTGTATCACTTGTCATTTGGTATATTCCGTTGCTTGTTCCAATCCACATCAGTCCGTCAGGGTCCTCAAATATTGTCCGGACATCAGCTTTCTCAAGTTCGTTAGGCAAGAGTTGGCGGAATTTTCTTTTATGCTGATCGTAGAACATGATTCCTCCCTGAAAGATGCCGAACCATAAGTTTCCCTTTGTATCACGAAATGCGGTTTGCACTGAGTTTCCACTGATCTGTCCGTCTTTTTCTGTGAAGGTTTTGATTCTTTTACCGTTTTCAAGTACGTTGATGCCTCCTCCGTCGGTTCCGACCCATAGTCTGTTTTGTGTATCTGTACACACAGCGCTTGCTGTTCTTGAGTTGAGGTTACTTCCGGTTTGGTTAGGCGAATAGCGATAAGCATTGAACAAGGTCGTGTTGCTGTTGATGAAGTTTATTCCTCCTCCCCACAGGCCGGTCCATATATTGTTATATGAATCTTGGAAGATACAGCGAACGCTGGAACTGCTTAAGCTGTATTCATTATCGCCTTCTTCGATGTAGTGTATTTTTACGTTTTCTGCTGCGGAGAAAAAATGTTGCGAGAGATCAATTATTGCAATACCTCCAGTTTCAGTAGCTACCCATAGGCGCTTGTCATTCAACTGCCTGATATTGAAAATTCTTCCGGCTAAGGGATTGTTGTTTTTCCCGAATCGGATAAATTCAGCGTTTTCAGTATTATAAATGGCTAGCCCATTGTCTGTACCTATCCAAATGTTTCCTGTATTGTCTTGGTAGATGCAATTTACTTCATTCCCCGGTATAGATTTAGGATTTTGTGGAGAGTTCATAAAGTTTCTGACCTGTTTGTTTTTCAGTGTCAATATGGTAAGTCCTTTATTTCTATGTCCAATAAATAAGTTTCCTCTTCCATCTTCCATAGCACTCAGTACATTGTTTTCTGGAAATTGCGGAACTGTTTCAGAGTTGTAGTGGGTGCACTTTCCTGTTTCTTTGTTTAGATAATCTATACCTTTCCAATAGGTTGTGATCCATAAGTTTCCGTCGGTGGAAGGCAAGATTCCAGTTACATCATCTGTCGCCAGACTGCTCGGATTATTCTTGTCGTGCCGGTAGACTGTAAAGGTGTTGGTTTCATAATTGAAAGCATTCAGTCCGGCTCGTTGCGTACCTATCCATAAGACCGGTTCCTCAGGGTCGTCAAGAAGGCAGTTCAGTTCGTTTCCGGTTATGCATTGTTTCCCTTTTTCCGTTTTGTAGTAAGTAAAAAAAGAATTCCCTTCCAGTTTGTTCAGCCCTTCCTCAGTAGCGAACCACAGGAAGCCATTTTTGTCTTCCGCGATATCTGTAACGTAGTTGTTTGAAAGTCCATTTTCAAGACCTAAACGTTGTATAGTGTAAGTTTCTGCTTGTACAATGATGGCGTTTAGCAGAAAAAAGATAAGTTGAATGTATTTCATCGATTTTGCTTTGCTTGTTTATTCAAAAATACTAAAAAATCTGTATACTGAGATAAATAAATCGTGCAATGACGGATTTAATATCTGTCACTGCACGATTTGTTAGAAGGTTGAATGCATATAACGCATATTTTTGCAACAATTTATTTAACCTTTGAAACTTGAATATAGTTTTTTTAATCATAAATACTAACATTATGGAAACAAAATTCTTTCGACGCTCTTTCTTGTACGCCTTTTTGGCGATAGGAGCAACTTTCACCGGATGTAGTGACGATGAGTTTGCCGATGTGGATGGATTGGAGCCTACATTGGAGTTGGCTACAGATCACGTGCGGACATTAGGTGGGTATGAGTTTCGTTTGGCAGGTACTATTACAGACAAAGATGGTATCCGGTCAATTCGTCTTTCGTGTCCTGAATTAAATCTGGACAGAACCATTGATTTATTTCAATACTATTCAGAAGTGCAGTATGAATATACTTTAGACTATGCGTTTACTGTTCCAGAAGATTTGGATGGTGACAATTTTAATCTTAAGGTGACAGTGTCTGATGTAGGCGGGCGTACTACAGAAGGTATTATCTTAATAACGATGGATGGTGATTATGAGGATCCGATAATTACAAATCCAAGTGGAGAGCCGATCGTTGTTGTGATAAGCGAAGGTGTGCTTTCGCCACAGTCTTTGACAATCTCCGCCACTGATAACAAGGCACTTGATTCACTTAGTATCAATGTGGAAGGTTACGGCAAGTTCATGGCTTATCCAACAGAAAGTGATCCTCGTGCCATCAACTATTCGCTTGATCTCAGTAATTTACCTGTTGAAAACAAGGATTATCAGACAACAATCATTGCATACGATACATTACTCCGGACGGATACAGTCAGTTGCGTGATTTCGGTAACCGATTCACCGGATTATGAAAAGATGTATTTGGCGGATGTAGCTACAGAGGAAGAGTTGACGAGCGATGTATTTGGTGTTCCGATGCTGATCGATCATACAGGAGCTTTCCAGTATAGCGCACGTTATTATAATCGGAATGCAGGAACAGAAATTAGCTTTATACCGCAGAAAGACAGTTTTGGACCGACTCGCTATGGCCTTGATTCTGCCGACAAGTCGAAACTGTCAAAAGAGGCGGATGCGGAACCGATTGTATTGGAAGAAAGCAATGTTTATTATCAAATAGACTTCAATATTGCAACGCTGACCTATACGATGAAGACCTACAGCGTGAATGAGGCGGATGATCCATGGCCGTCAAGCATGGTGTATGGTGAACCTACATTGGATAAGTGGAATGACGGTGGAAGCACTTGGATGGACTTTACTTTTGGTATGACTTCTACGAATCCTACGGAGGTAAATCCTTTTGTCCAGGACGGGAACAATCCGCATCTGTTTACTTATGATGATCCAATATATCTGCGAGCAAATGAACAAATGCATTTTATTATTCATAATTATCACACAGACCAATGGTGGGACTTTGTAAGTTGGCGCAGTGACAGTGCGACTGATCCAGAGGTATTCGGTTATAGTACTAAAAGCGCATTTAGAAACAGAAGCTATAGTGGACCGACAACGGGAGAAGATATATGGTCTGAACCTGTGGTGAAAGAAACTGGCAATTATCAGTTCTATTTCGATTCCCATCTGGGAAGGGCAAAACTAGTGAGAGTGGAATAATTTTAACCCAAATAATTATCTAATATGAGAAAACAGATATTGATTATGTGTTTGTTGTTGCTATCCGTATGTGGCTATGCACAACAAATAACAGTAAAGGGAGTTGTAACAGCGGAGAGTGACAAGTTGCCTTTGATTGGGGCAACAGTGCAGTTGAAAGGTACTACAACGGGAGTAATTACCGATTTTGACGGTAATTATCAGCTTGCCGTTCCTCAGGATGGAACATTGGTCTTCTCAATGATCGGTTATAAGACTCAGGAAATCAATGTGGCAGGGAAAACAGTCATTAATGTGGTGATGAAAGATGATGTGGAAACCTTGGAAGAGGTTGTCGTTATCGGTTATGGAGCTGTGAAGAAAGGTGATCTGACCAGCTCTATCGCAGCGGTGAAAGGTGAGGATTTGCGTTCGCTGAGTACAGGTAATGCAATGAACTCTCTGCAAGGTAAAATCAGTGGAGTGCAGATTTCAAATACAGGTAGTCCGGGTGCTACTCCACGTGTCATCATCCGTGGTGTATCCACCATTAATGGTTCTAATCCGTTGTATGTGGTTGACGGTATGCCTGTTGGTGATAATATCAATTTCCTTGACCAAAATGATATAGAAAGTATGCAAGTGTTGAAAGACGCTTCTGCTTCTGCTATTTATGGTACTCGTGGATCGAACGGTGTAATTCTGATCACGACGAAGAAGGGACAGACAGGAGCTGCTAAATTTAGCTTTACGGCTTCTGCCGGTTTTCAGACAATGAAGAAGCCGAATATGGCTAAAGCTTCGGAGTATGAATATGTGTTCAAGACACGTTATCTGAATGATGGCAGCGAGCCTCCCTATAACAGCAAAAATAATATTACCGATGCAGAAGGTACTGATTGGTGGGATGAGTCGATGCGGAAGACTGCGCTGGTTCATAACTATAATTTGAGCTTTTCTGGAGGAACCGAAAAATTAACTTATTCTGGCAGTATCGGTTATTATGGACAAGATTCACAATATAAAATTGGCAACTGGCAGAAGCTGACAGCACGTTTCAGCATGGAGTATATTTTTAACGATATAGTTAAAGCCGGAATTGATTTCACGCCGAAATATGAGAACTGGAATGACACTCCCAACCTGATAGGTTCGGTAATGAATATGGATCCGACTACACCTGTTATGCGTAGCCGTGACGAATGGACAGAAAACATGCTTGATAACTATTCTCGTTCACATAACAGTGAGGTGTGGAATCCGGTTGCTTCGATGGCGCGTATGAATCAGCATAGTGATGAATATGGTTTGCTGGCTACTCCTTATATAAACATCGAACCTATAAAAGGATTGATATTCCGTTCTCAGTTTGGATTGAATGCACGTTTCCGCCTGTCAGATACATTCACTCCGGAGTTCTTTTTGGACAATCTGGAAAAGGCCGACTATAGCACGGCTAAGCGAAATATGCATAATTGGGTGGATTGGAACTGGACTAATACATTGACTTGGATGAAGACGTTCAACGAAAAACATAACCTGAACCTGATGGGAGGTTATACAATGGAACGTTTCCAGTCGTATTGGCTGGAAGGTTCCCGTGACAATACTCCTACGAATGATAAGTTGTTGCATTATGTAAGTGCCGGTACACAGAATCCTCAGGCTTCCGGTTTGAATGAATATTCTTCATTGATTTCTTATCTAGGACGTGTGATGTATAACTTCAATGAAAAGTATTATATTACAGCGTCTGTCCGTGTAGACGGTTCTTCCAAGTTTATGCCGGACAATCGTTATGCAGTATTTCCTGCAGCCTCAGTTGCTTGGCGTATTTCGGGAGAAGATTTTATGCAGAACCAGCACATCTTTGACAATTTGAAATTGCGTGCCGGTTGGGGGCGGGTAGGTAATCAGGCAATTGATAATTCTGCCTATCAGTCTACAATTACAGCATCTGATTATGTGTTTGGTCCGGATGCAAATCGTATCATAGGAACTTCATTGGGTTCCGTAGGAAACACCTTGCTGAAGTGGGAAACGGTAGAAGACTATAACATTGGCGTGGATATGTCGTTTTTGAGAAACCGTTTGTCTGTTACAGCCGAATGGTTCCATAAACAGTCCCATGACATGTTGATTAAAAAAGATAACATGTTGATTCTCGGTTATCCGATGTGGAACGGACAGATGTGGGAAAATGTCGGTAAGATGAAGGCTACAGGTTGGGAACTTTCTGTAAACTGGAATGACCAGCAGGGAGATTTCACTTACGGAGTGGGTTTGAATCTGTCTTCAGTGAAAAATACAGCAGAGAAGCTGACGGGTGCCCCGATTTATACAAAGTCTTTTAAAGGCGATTATATTATTCGTAATGAAGAAGGAAGAGAAATCAGCCAGTTCTATGGATATATAGCAGACGGATTGTTCCAGAACTGGACAGAAGTCAGGTCACATACGGGTGAACACGGTGAGATTCTGCAACCGAATGCTCAGCCGGGTGATGTTCGTTTCAGAGATTTAAATAATGATGGTGTAATCAATGACTCGGATAAAACCTATATCGGTTCTGCTTTCCCTGACCTTATGGTAGGATTGAATTTGAACTTTGCGTGGAAGAATTTAGACTTTATGGCTAATTTCTATGGAACGTTCGGAAACGATGTGTTTAATACAACAAAAGGAAGATACTCGGGCGCTGGTGGTGAAAATGTATATGCAGGAACTTACAATGCGGCTTGGCATGGAGAAGGGACAAGCTATGATATACCTCGTTTGTCGGCCAATGATGCGAACATGAACTATACCCGCATTTCAAGTTTCTATGTAGAAGACGGTTCTTATCTGCGTTGCAAGCAACTTCAGATAGGTTATACACTTCCGAAGGATTGGACAAAGGTTTGTACATTGCGCCTTTCTTTCTCTGCTCAAAATCCGTTCACTATCACTAAGTATTCGGGAATGGATCCGGAGGCAGCAGCTACGGGTGCGGTAACAGAGTCTGGTGTAGATGAGGCTGGCTATCCGAACCCGCGTACATTCTTGTTTGGAGTGAATATTAATTTCTAATCAATCAAAAAGAAAAAGTTATGAGAAAATATATTTTTGGAATTTCTATTTCGGCATTTCTATTGGCCGGCTGTTCCGACTTTTTGGAGGAACCTATTTTGGGACAGCAGGATTTGACCGAATATTTTGTGAACGAGGACGAATGTGCACAGCAGATTACAGGTTGTTATCAGTCTGTCTTTTTTGACGATTGGTGGCAGATCCAGAAGTTCTATCTTTGCGGTGATATGTGTACGGATGATATGTGGATGGGAAATACCGAGCAAGATCCGGGTGAATACAAGGCCTTGGCTCATTATACGGGAGATACGCAGACTGGCGGAAACTGCTCACAAAATTTCTGGCAATACCGTTATAAGGGGATTCTGAGATGCAATGTATGTTTGGAACATATTCCGGGAGTGGACTTTCAGGATGAATCGTTAAAGAAACGTTATATAGCTGAAGCTAAATTTTTGCGTGGGTTCTTTTATTTTGACTTGGTTAGAAACTTTGGCGGCCTTCCTTTAGTGAAAGGTGTGCTGATGCCAAGCGAAATCGAAGGCATCACTCGTGCTTCGGTGGAAGAAACGTATGCACTGATTGAGCAGGACTTGAAAGAAGCAATCGTTGATCTTCCGCGGAAAAGTGAATATGCGGCTGAAGATTTGGGACGTGCCACTCAAGGGGCAGCACGTGGCATTCTGGCAAAAGCTTATCTGTATCAGGGAAAATATACAGAAGCAGAAGCCCAGTTGGATACATTGGTTCGTGTCCATAATGGGGAATATGAACTGGAAAAAGATTTTTCGAACGTATGGAGCGTTAGCAATAGAAATGGGGTGGAATCGTTGTTTGAGGTTCAAACCAACAATGACATTTCTTATAACCTCGGGATACGTATGCCTGTAGTTTGTGGTTCGCGTAATGATTCTGGATGGGCATGGGGACTTCCTACGAGTAATCTGGAGAAAGCATTCTTGGATGCAGGGGATGAAGAACGGTTGAAGTGGACAATTATTACAGACGGTGATCTCGTTCCTGGTGATGAAAGTCGTGGTGCGTATACAGTTGCTCCTGCAAGTCACAAGTCGGCACGGGTAAGTCGTAAATTATATATTCCATTGGCTGACCGTCCGAATCCATACGATGCTTCACATATTCCATTAAACTATCGTCTGTTGCGCTATGCTGATGTGTTGCTGATGGATGCGGAAGTGAAGAATGCTTTAGGGAAAGATGCCGAGGCTCGTACTTCATTGAATGAAGTAAGAGGGCGCGTTGGTCTTGATCCTGTCGCTTCAAGTGTAACGGGCACGGAACTTCGTGATGCTATCCGTTTGGAACGTCGTCTGGAACTTGCCCTGGAGAATAATCGTTTGTTTGATCTGCGTCGTTGGAAGACAGATGATGGCAAACCCATGATTTGCAGTATTATGGGGCCGAATGGAAGCTTTGTCCGCTACAACACAGAAGAATCAACAGACCAGTATGAACTTTCTAACCAGATTGAGGCTAGTGATAAAGGAATTACTTTCACTGCGCCGAGAGATTTGTTGTTCCCTATTCCTACATCAGAAATAACTATGTCGAATGGAACAATTGAACAGAATCCTGGATATTAATGAATAAAAAACAGAACAGTTATGAAAAGAAACAGATATTTTTTGTTCGGGTTTTCTTGCTTGGCTGCATTGTCGTCATGCAGTGATGATGAAACATTTGTACCGGCATATGAGCCTCCTGTTGAAATAGACAGTACGCTGACTGTAACCGTGAATGCAGCCGAACTCTATCAGACAATTGACGGTTTTGGCGCATCGGATGCATGGATGATGGATCCGATAGGAAAACATTGGAGTGAAGATAATAGAGAGGGAATTGCAAAACTGTTGTTCTCGCGCGAGAGAGATAACCTCAATAATCCAGAAGGGATTGGACTTTCCATGTGGCGGTTTAATGTGGGGACGGGAAGTTATGATCAGGGAGATGACAGTGATATATCGGAGGCGGTCAAACGGACGGAATGTTTCTTGTCTGGAGATGGAGGTGTCTATAATTGGACCAAACAGTCAGGACAGCAGTATTTTATGGAAAAGGCGAAAGAATATGGCTGTGAACAGTTTGTTCTGTTTAGCAACTCTGCCCCGGTTTATTTTACGGGGAACGGACGTGCTAACAATAATACGGACCTCCCGGAAGAAAGTTATAAGAAGTTCGGCGATTTTTTAGCTACTGTAGCTGAACATTTTCAGGGGCAGGGATATAACATCTCGTATATCAGTCCCATTAATGAGCCTGAATATGAATGGGGTGCCGGAGGACAGGAAGGATGTCGTTTCACGAACGCAGGTGTCCAAAAGGTTGCTGTGGCTTTGGATGGAAGCTTGACGGAAAAGGGACTGTCGAATACAATGATGCTTATGCCGGAAGGGGCTAAATGGGATTATTTCTATAGTACGGGCGATCGTGGAGCTGCTTACGGAAATAAGATTGATGAACTGTTTACTCCCGGTGGAAAATATTATATCGGCGATCTGTCGCATTTCCCAGATATAATCTGTGGACACAGCTATTATTTGGATAAAACATGGAATGTGCTTGAAAATACACGTATGCAAGTATATAACAAAGCTGTGGCACAAGGCTTGCGTATTTATCAAAGCGAATGGAGTATGCTTGATGAAGGATATGAGGATTATCCTAATTACGACGAGGCTACTTATATGGATCTGGCCTTGTCTATGGCAAAAGTGCTACATCATGATTTGGTTACAGCAAGTATGAGTTCGTGGTGCTACTGGACTGCTGTCAGCACAGAGGTCTACAGTCAGAAAAATCGTTTTTATCTAGTGCGCGTAATTCCTGGTGGGGGTGACTATGGTGATATAAATGAAGACGGATCTTTCTCTGCTGGAAAGACCCTTTGGGTATTAGGTAACTATAGCTTGTTTGTAAGACCTGGTTATCAGCGTGTTGGCGTAAATCTTCCGAAGGATTCCAAGGAGGTTTTCGGCTCTGCTTATATTTCACCGGAGAAGGACAGGCTGGTTGTGGTATATACAAACATGACAGAAAAGAATATTCAAATAGAAACATCGTTAGAGGGGATCGAAGGTGCTGTTGATTCTGTTGAACAGTTGGTAACATCCGAATCATACGACTTGGAACCGATAGAACATTATCGGGAAGGCCTGTTGCCTGCGAAATCGGTGTCAACTTTTGTCTATTTATTGAAGTGATTTGAAAAAGATTGTTTTATGAGAAAGCTGCCTCAAGCAGAAAACAGTTGTCAGAAAACAATGTTGTCCTAACGGGACGAAGTCAATCTCATGTGCACAACTTGCATCATAGAGATTGACTTCCGTTGTGGTATTACTCCTTCTTGATGCAATGACGGGGCGGCTATGAAGCCTGTTTGAGGTAGCATTCTTGTTTTGATTGTGCAAGATGTATACGTTTAGGCTTGCAGACTTGAATTTAAACGCTTTATGGTTACAAAGTTTTTTACATCATTGGTGATAGGTATATCTTGTGTCTCTGCTTCCTTCGCCGAAAAACAAGTTCCGCTTCATTTTACGGTTAGCCCCGACAGTGTCTGTCAGACGATTGACAACTTTGGTGCGTCTGACGCGTGGAGCATGCGTTTCTTGGGAAAATGGTCTGAAGAGCAGCAGAAGCAGGCGGCTGACTGGCTGTTCAGTTGTGAGATGGATGAACAAGGCAAGCCGAAAGGCATTGGACTGAGCCTGTGGCGGTTTAATCTCGGCGCGGGAAGTGTGGAGCAGGGTGACAGCAGCCAGATCAATTATGGGACGCGGACAGAATGTTTTCTTGCTCCGGACGGCTCATACGATTGGAACAAGCAGCAGGGGCAGCGCAATTTTCTCCGTCTGGCAAAAGAAAGGGGAGTGGACCAGTTTCTGGCTTTTTTAAACTCTCCACCGGTCTATTTTACCCAAAACGGGCTTGCAACCAATACGGGCCGGGGCGGAACGTTGAATCTGAAGGAAAACTGTTATGATGATTATGCTTGTTTCCTGGCTGATGCAGTGGAAGGAGTGAAGAAGCACGACGGTATCGCTTTTGATTATTTGTGTGTTGTCAATGAACCTGACGGGCATTGGAACTGGATAGGACCAAAGCAGGAGGGGACACCTGCCACCAATCGTGAGATAGCCCGTGTGGTGCGCGAAACAAGCAAGGAGTTTCAGCGGAGAGGGATAAGCACGAAATTGCTGGTAAACGAATCATCCGATTACCGCTGCATGTTGGGCGACTATATGAGCGGATGGGAGAGAGGCTACTCTATCAGCAGCTTTTTCGCGCCTGACAGTGCCGATACGTATATTGGAAATCTTCCCAATGTTCCTCGCCTGATGGCAGGACATAGCTACTGGACAAATACGCCGCTTGATAACTTGCGCGGTTTCCGTGTGCAGCTGCGCAATTCATTGGATAAGTTCGGCTTGAGGTTCTGGCAAACCGAAACCTGTATCATGTCGAATGATGAGGAAATCGGCGGGGGGCACGGCTTCGACTTCTCCATGAAGACCGCACTTTATGTGGCGCGTATTATTCATTGTGATCTGGTATATGCAAATGCCTCTGCATGGCAATGGTGGCGATCTGTAGGAGGCGACTATAAAGACGGGCTATTGAGGGCTTATCCCCAGCCTGAGGCGGATGACGGATATGTGGCGGATTCAAAACTGTTGTGGGCTTTGGGAAATTTCAGCCGCTTTATCCGTCCGGGAGCTGTAAGGCTTGCGGTTATGGCTTGCGACGGGAACGGCCGTAATGTGCCGGAAGGAGAAACCGACTTGACAGGAGTTATGGTTTCCGCTTATCGGAATGCCGATGGGGGGTATGTTGTTGTTGCCATAAACTATTCGTCAGAAAGCAGGAACTTTGACTTTCAGGTGCCGGATAAAAGTATATCCGGATGGAAGCTGTATCGTACGTCGGATGCAGAAGGCGAGGACCTTGCTCCCGTAGACACCTTTGACGGAATGCTTTCTCCACGCTCGATAACGACATTCGTTTCGTTTTAAAGAGCGTGCGTTCAATGCGTTCCCCGATACGGGAACCGTTGTCTTATTTCAGGTATTTGGGGAAGAATAAAGCTGAGGCTTCCCGCAAGAAAGTTCGTCTTCAGGCTAAGGATATATATCTTCAAGTTGGAGATATATGTCTTTAGCCTGGAGATTTGTATCTCTAGGCTGGAGATGCAGATTTCTTGCGCGAAGTCTTGTCTTTTCATGGATCTGATGGAAAAATATGTTTTTTCCTTTTTATGCAGCCGTTGGTTCTGTTTCTTATCCTGCCCAGTTTGCGCGGTCAAGGCTGCGGTAACTGATTGCTTCGGCAAGGTGGTGCGGCTGTATGCTTTCGGATAACTCCAGGTCTGCTATGGTCCGCGATACTTTCAGAATGCGGTCGTATGCGCGTGCTGAAAGATTCAGACGCTCCATTGCATTCCGCAGCAGGTTAAGGCCCCGCTCATCGGGGCAGGCGTATTTGTGCAGAAGAGCCGGCGTCATCTGTGCATTGCTGTATATGCCGGGGGTATCAGCAAACCGTTCCGATTGCACTTTTCTTGCCTGGATGACGCGTTTCCTTATCTCTGCGCTGCTTTCTCCCGATTCTCTTTCAGCCATTTTCTCAAAAGGTACAGGGACGATTTCTACTTGTATGTCGATGCGGTCTAGCAAGGGCCCTGAAATCCTGTTCAGATAACGTTGCACCTGCCCCGGTGAACATACGCAGTGGCGTGTGGGATGGTTGTAATAGCCGCATGGGCAAGGGTTCATTGAAGCTACGAGCTGGAAATTGGCCGGATAGTCGAGCGTGTATTTTGCTCTGGAAATAGTGATATGTCTGTCCTCAAGCGGTTGTCTGAGCACTTCCAGTACGCTTCGGTTGAACTCCGGGAGTTCGTCGAGGAATAGCACTCCATTGTGTGCCAGACTTATCTCGCCGGGTTGCGGGTTGCTTCCTCCGCCTACCATGGCTACCTGGGATATGGTGTGATGGGGACTTCTGAAGGGGCGTGTGGCAATCAGTGATACATTCTTGCCTAATTTCCCTGCTACGGAATGAATCTTTGTCGTTTCCAGGCTTTCTCCTAATGAGAGAGGCGGGAGTATTCCGGGCAAACGCTTGGCCATCATGGACTTGCCGCTTCCTGGCGCACCTATCAGAATGATATTGTGCCCTCCGGCAGCGGCAACCTCAAGGGCACGCTTCACGTTTTCTTGTCCTTTGACGTCAGAAAAGTCATATTGGAATGTGGACTGGTGCTGGTAGAACTCTTCACGTGTGTTTACGACTGTTGGTTTCAGTTCGTGCGTCCCATTGAAGAAGTTGATTACCTCAGCGATATTTTCTGCGCCGTATACAGCCAGATTGTTTACAACTGCTGCTTCACGTGCGTTTTGTTTCGGCAGGATGAATCCTTCAAATCCCTGTTGGCGTGCGGCGATGGCAATGGGCAACGCGCCTTTTATCGGCTGCAGGCTTCCGTCAAGCCCCAGTTCTCCGATGATCAGGTATTTCGCCAGTTTGTCGGCAGCAACCATTCCTGTGGCTGCCAGGATGCCGACAGCCAGCGGGAGGTCATATGACGAGCCTTCTTTCTTGATGTCGGCAGGTGCCATGTTTACCACAATCTGGCATGTCGGAAACTTGTATCCGTTTACTTGTATGGCGGATACGATTCGTTCATGACTTTCTTTTACGGCAGAATCGGGCAGTCCGACGAGAAAAAACTTGATTCCGCGCGAAGTGTTTACTTCGATGGTGACAATGGTGGCGTCGATCCCCTGGACGGCGGCACCGAATAATTTGATTAGCATTTAAGGTCAGTTTTTTAGGTTTCTATTTTTTCTTGTCCTTTGTAAGTTCTTTGATCTTGTTTCGCAGATCATCGCCATACAGGTCTGTTGCCAGCACTTTCCGACTTGAGTTGACAAGGATGTTTGCCGGAATCTCTTGTATGTTCATTTGTTCTATGATTTGATTTCCCCATCCTCTTCTGTCGCAAATTTCTATCCATTGTTCTGTATCCTCCTTGCATGACTTTTCCCATTGATCCTTGTCATAATCGAGCGATATGTTCAGAACTTTCAATTCTTTGTTTTTGAATTCTTTTGCCGTTGCATAGAGTGAGTCGCTTGCTGCTTTGCTTTTTTTGTCCCATGATGCCCAGAAGTTGATCAATATATACTGGTCTTTGGAGCTGTTCCATGAGATGTATTTCCCGCTTCTTGCTTTGGCTGAAAAGTAATTCACGTATTCTTTGTTCCTATTCCTTTGTTTGCTGTTGTCTGTCAGCGATTTCAGTGCTACGCTTAAAATCCGGCAATCTTTTACATTTCCGCTGAGCGGTTCGGTCAGTGATTTTATTTTTGCTTCATCCGGATGGGGTATCTGTACGAAATATTGGTTTATCAGATAAGCGGAAACGAGTGACTGGGGGTGTGATTTGACAAATGCTTCTGCTGCCTGCTGTATTTCTGTTTGGCTTGTCCTATTCGCAATCTGCGCCCGGAATTCTTGCAGTTCCTTGTTGGGTCCCTCTCCTTCTATTGTGAAAGTGTCGAAGTTTCCTTTCAAGGTCACTTGCCATCCTTTATTGGCAAATACGGGTATGGATTTGCCGGAGTCGTTCACCAGCCGGAATATGCTGAGTGTATCGGCGGGGACGCTGTAAGTGAATTTTCCGTCTTTGGGATATATCGTATCCGTTTTTGATTTTGGGTCATCATATATTGCTAGAATCATGTCAGAAGAGAGGCTGTTCAGTTCGCCTTTCAGTTCAAAACCTGATTTTTTGCTGCATGCTGTCAGAAAAAATATCAGACAGAAGGTTATTGCCGGTAAAGAATATCTTTTCATGCCATATAATGTTTGTTGCGAAAATACATAATATAATTGTAATTGGGTATTGTTTCGCTGGAAAATCTTCTTCTGGCAGTGAAAATGGCATCTCTATAATAAAAAAGCCGGAGGAATTTTCCTCCGGCTTTTGATTTTGATTCTGAATTCAATTATTGAATTTCATTGGCGTATTTTGCAAATTCGCGGTCGTTAACAGCTTTAGCTGCTAAAGTAGCGTCTTGCTGTTTAACTTTGTTCATGCTGCTCTTAACAAGGTCTGCATTGTTGGTTCTTGCTCCTACGATTGCCATCAGGTAGTTGGTGTAAGCGTCAGGATTCTTAACAGCAGTCAAAGTAGATTTAGCCTTGTTGTAGTCTTTTGCCAGAATCTGAGCCAAAGCAGCAGAGTTGGATTTGGTGTCGCCGAATGCTTCTACAGCACGGTCATACTGTCCTTGTTTGATGTACAGGTTACCAAGAGCTTCGTTAGCAGTGTCGGCACCGCTTGATTTGCTCAGGTAAGTTTCAGCCTCAGCAACATTTCCTTTTGCTAATGCGCAAAGTCCCAAGTTAGTGTTCACTTCAGGAGCGTTTGCGTTTTTGCGTGCAGCCTGCTTGAAGTAGTTTTCTGCAGCTTCGCGGTCACCGGCAGCGTAAGCCAGCATACCCAGATCGTTGTAAGCGCGATAGTCGTTCGGATACAGTTCTACTGTTTTCTTGTAGATAGCTTCCTTGCGTGCGTTGTCGTTGGTCAGAGTTGCGGCATAAAGCAGTTCGTCAACCTTTAATGAATCCGGATGAGAATCGAATGTTGCGTTGATTTCTTCATCGCTGCGTCCGATTACATCGTAGTTTACAGTCAAGCGTGCACGGCGCAGCTGCGGCAGAACTTCGTCAGCCAAAGTCTTGTAAACTGAAGAAATGTTCTTGATTTCAGTTTCACGCTGTTCCGGATCAGAATACATTGAAAGAACACGAAGGATCAGATCTTTGTCCTGAATGTTTGACTTAGAAACGAGTTCCTGGAATCCTTCCCAGTCCTGAGCAGTATATTTAGTGTCGACCTGAGTTTCGATTTCTCCTTTCTTCAGTTCTTTGTTGATATACTTTTCAGTGTTGTTCTGACGGTTTGCAGCCAGCTTGTCGTTCAGTTCAAAACCACCGTCAGGAGAAGCGTAAGCTGAAATTTCAATGTTGTTCAGCTTGTAGTTCTTCGTATCGTTGGCTACGTTTACAACCTGCTTGTTGAATGCCTTCAGGCTGTCTGACTTCAATTCGCTTGCGCGGATATTTGCCTGCTGGATGAGGAACATGATCTGAGCCTGCTTAGCCTGCTTGATGATGCGTTCGTAAGCATCTGCAGAATAAGCTGCATTAGCAGAGTTTACAGTCGGAAGTTCAGATGTTGCGATTACACCGTCAGCAATCTTTACAGAAGGAATAGTGTATTGTTTCTTCTTGTAAGTTACCTTGAAGTCCAGATACAATTCAGATTTAGCCATTTCGGGAACATAGTCGAACACGGCTTTCATTGTATAAGTACCTCCAGCCTTGTAGCTGATAGTTTGGTCGTTGCCCTCTACTTTTTCTCCTTGGAATGTTGCGGGCTGACCTTTAGCTTCTCCGCCATCCCATCTCAAAACCGGAGTAACTTCAACGATGGCGTTTTTCTTGAAGTATTTTTCCGGGAATTTGCCTGTAATAGTTACAGGGACTTTACCTGCTACTGCCTCCAACACTTCAGGGTCAGTGGTGAAATAGTCCGGAGATAATTCTCCCATCTTCTTACATGAAGAGAGAGCCAGGACAATCAATGCCACGAGTGGCAAATACAACTTTTTAATCATGACTTTAAATATTTAGTTTGTTATAATGAATAATCTAGTCGTTTTGCTTGATTATTTGGGGCAAAGATAAGAAAAACTCCCATAAGCGTTAATCTTTTCGCCTTTTTTTTTGAACAAATATTTAAAAAAAGATTAAAGACTGCACATTCTGTCACTTTTTGAGTAGATTTCTGGGGTGGTGTGTAATTATTTCTTCTCTCAGCCTGTTTCGGTCGATATGGGTGTATATCTCTGTGGTGCCTATGCTTTCGTGTCCCAGCATGCACTGGATGGCTCTTAGGTTGGCTCCTCCTTCGAGCAGATGTGTCGCAAACGAGTGTCTGAAAGTGTGCGGGCTGACCGTTTTTTGTATGCCAGTCTGTGCGGCCAGCTCCTTGATTATATGAAAAACCATTATGCGTGAAATGTTTTTTCCGAAGCGGCTTATGAATACGTAGTCTTCGTATCCCGGTTTTATAAGTCCGGCATTCCGGTCCGGGAAATAATTGTTCAGTTCGTTGATGGCTCGGGGCGAGATTGGTACGAGCCGCTGCTTGTTGCCCTTTCCTTCCACTTTGATGAATCCTTCGTCCAGGTAGAGGTCGGATATTTTCAGGTTACAGAGTTCGCTGACTCTGAGTCCGCAACTGTACAACGTTTCCAGAATGGCGCGGTTGCGCTGTCCTTCGCGCGTAGTCCGGTCAATGCTTCTTATCAGTGCGTCGATTTCTTCCAGGGTCATCACATCCGGCAGATGTTTTCCTGTCTGCGGCGATTCAAGCAGTTCGGTGGGGTCCTGTTCGATGTAGTCTTCCATGACGAGGAAATGATAGAACGAGCGGATGCCGGACAATATGCGTGCCTGCGAGCGTGCGTGGATGCCGATGTCGTTCAGCCCTGCCGAGAAGTTTTCCAGATTATCGAGCGTTGCTTCCCTAAAGTCTATACCTTCGATTGTCAGGTACGACAAAAGTTTGTCCAGGTCAGTCAGGTAAGCTTCAACCGTATTGTCTGACAGGGATTTTTCAAGCTTTAAGTATTGTTTATACCTTATTATTATTTTGTTTTTATCGGCTGTTATGGCTGTTGTCATTTCTTTTTCGTATCTTTGTCCCATATTTTCTACAAATGTATAAAATATTCAGGAAGTAGGCTTATATGAAAATACAAATTATCAATGGTCCGAATATCAATTTGCTTGGTAAGCGAGAACCTTCTATTTATGGCGCGGAAACGTTTGAAAGTTGCTTGGAAGATCTGAAGAAACGATATCCGTCGGTCGTATTTGAATATTTCCAGTCGAATGTAGAGGGAAGGATGATTGACAGAATTCAGGAAACAGGATTCGACAGCGACGGCATTGTGCTCAATGCGGGCGCATACACTCATACTTCTATCGCTTTGCAGGATGCAATTCGTTCTATAGCTGCTCCGGTCATCGAAGTGCATATATCCAATGTTCACAAGCGGGAAGAGTTCCGTCATAAATCAATGATTTCGTGTGCCTGTGTAGGGGTGATTTGTGGTTTTGGGCTTGACTCCTACCGTCTTGCCGTAGAAGCCTTGCTGAATATGAAGAAATAACTAACAGTTTTAGATAAGATCGTTATGATGCTCAAACAAACAAAAATCGTTGCGTCCATTTCGGACTTGCGTTGTGAAGTAGATTTCATCAGAGACCTGTTTGAAGCAGGTATGAATGTGGTGCGTATGAATACGGCTCATGCCAGCCGTGAGGGCTTTGAGAAGCTGATCAACAATGTGCGGACAGTTTCTAACCGCATCGGTATTCTGATGGATACGAAAGGTCCTGAGGTGCGCACAACTCCCATTGCTGACGGTACCATTGATTTCAAAACAGGCGACAAGGTCTGCATCGTTGGTAATCCGAACCAAGAAACCACCCGTGAATGTATTGCGGTGACTTATTCGGGTTTTGTAAACGACCTGTCGGTTGGTGCTCATGTCCTGATTGATGACGGAGAGCTTGAGCTGGAAGTAATGGATAAGAAAGACAATACGCTGTTTTGTGAGGTGCGTAATGATGCGACATTGGGAAGCCGTAAAAGTGTGAATGTCCCCGGCGTGCGTATCAATCTTCCTTCCTTGACAGAGAAAGACCGCAATAACATCCTTTACGCTATTGAAAAAGACATAGATTTCATCGCTCATTCATTTGTGCGCAATCGTCAGGATGTACTTGACATTCGTGAGATTCTGGATGCGCATGACAGTGACATCAAGATTATCGCCAAGATTGAAAACCAGGAAGGGGTGGATAATATTGATGAAATATTGGAGGTTGCCGACGGCGTTATGGTTGCGCGTGGTGATTTGGGTATTGAGGTGCCGCAGGAACGGATTCCCGGCATTCAGCGTGTGCTGATTAAAAAATGTATTCTTGCTCGCAAGCCTGTGATTGTCGCTACGCAAATGCTGCACACCATGATTAACAATCCGCGTCCGACCCGTGCAGAAGTGACAGATATCGCCAATGCGATCTATTACCGCACTGACGCGCTTATGTTGAGCGGGGAAACAGCTTATGGGAAATATCCTGTTGAAGCAGTGAGAACCATGGCTAAGATTGCAGCACAGGCAGAGAAGGATAAAATGGAAGAGAATGACATTCCTATACCTCTGACACCGGAAAATACAGACGTAACAAGTTTTCTGGCAAAACAAGCTGTGCGTGCTACAAGTCTGATGCCTATCCGTGCCATTATAACAGACAGCTTCAGCGGATTGACGGCCCGTAATCTTGCAGCATTCCGTGGAAAATATCCGGTTTTGGCTATCTGCTATAAAGAGAAGACCATGCGCCATCTGGCTCTTTCATACGGCGTTGAAGCCATTTATATGCCTGAAAAAGCCAACGGTCAGGAGTATTACTTTACTGCATTGCGCAAACTGCTCGACGACGGCGTCTTGTCAAAAAACGAGATGGTGGCTTATCTGAGCGGCGGAAAGAAAGGTACTCATACATCATTCCTTGAGATCAATCAGGTGGGAGATGTATTGGACGATGCGGACGATTATGTATTGCCTAACCGCAACCGTTATCTTTAATTGCCGGAAATGAAAGAAACTGAGGCTCTTGATGAATACATTCTTCAGCATATCGATCCTGAAGGTGAATATCTTGAGAAGTTATATCGGGCGACGCATGTCAAGCTTCTGCGTCCCCGTATGGCTTCGGGGCATCTTCAGGGGAGAATGTTGAAAATGTTTGTGCGTATGATCCGCCCGAAGCAGGTGCTTGAGATTGGCACATACAGCGGATATTCGGCTCTTTGTCTTGCAGAAGGGCTTGAAGAAGGAGCCGTGCTTCATACTTTTGAGATAAACGACGAGCAGGAAGATTTTACCCGTCCGTGGCTTGAGAATTCCCCCTATGCTGATAAAATCAGGTTTTATATCGGGGATGCGTTGGAAATGGTGCCGAAAATGGATGTGGTGTTTGATTTGGCATTTGTGGACGGAAACAAGCGGTTTTATGTGGAATATTATGAAATGATTCTGCAGAAAATGAATCCCGGCGGATATATTATCGCAGATAATACTTTATGGGATGGGCATGTTCTGGAAGAAACTACACGTCATGCAGATGCACAGACCATTGGAATTAAAAGATTTAATGATTTGGTGGCAGCCGATTCGAGGGTGGAGAAGGTTATTCTTCCTTTACGCGACGGGCTGACCATTATACGAAAAAAATAATATTTATGGAAACAACCAGACAAAATAAGATAGCCCGCCTGATACAGAAGGAGTTGAGCGATATGTTCTTGTTGCAGACCAAAGCAATGCACGGGGTGCTGGTTTCGGTCAGTGTCGTGCGTATAAGTCCGGACTTAAGTTATGCAAAGGCTTATTTGAGCGTTTTCCCTTCAGAACGGAGTGAAGAAATTGTGAAGAACATCAATGCGAATGTGAAAACGATACGTTATGAGTTGGGACAGCGTGTGCGTTTTCAGTTGCGTATCATTCCGGAACTGAAATTCTTTGTCGATGATTCATTGGATTATGCAGCGCGTATTGACGAACTGCTGAAGAAATAGTCATGAATTTTCCCTTCTATATCGCACGCAGATACCTGTTCTCCAAGAAGTCGCACAATGCGATTAACGTGATTTCGGCCATTTCGGTTTGTGGGGTTGCTTTGGCTACGCTGGCTCTTGTCTGCACGTTGTCCGTTTTCAATGGATTTCAGGATCTGGTATCTACGTTTTTTACGGCTTTTGATCCGCAATTGAAGATTGTTCCAGCCTCAGGCAAAGTTTTTGACGGGAAGGACAAGCGGATTCAGTTGCTGAAAAATATTCCTGAAGTGGCCTTGATGTGTGAGTCTGTTGAGGACAATGCACTGGTGCAGTATCAGGGAAAGCAGGCGATGGCGGTAGTGAAGGGAATGGAGGATAATTTTGATGAACTGACACCCATTGACACAATCCTTTTTGGGCGGGGAGAGCTTTTGCTGCATGATGAAGTGGTTGACTATGCCATTCCTGGGGTGCAGTTGCTGGCTTCGTTGGGTACGGGAGTCCGCTTCCTTGATCCGCTTGAGATTTATGCGCCCAAGCGCGGAGCGAAAGTGAACATGGCTAATCCTGCCGCTTCTTTCAATTCCGGCAATTTGTTTTCGTCGGGGCTTGTATTTGCCGTCAATCAGGAAAAATATGACGGCTCTTATATTATCACTTCATTGCAGTTTGCCCGGAAACTGTTTCAATATACAGATGAAGTAAGTGCCGTCAATCTTAAACTGGTTGCTGGAGCGGACGTGGATGCCGTAAAGCGCAAGATAGAGAATGTGTTGGGGAATGATTTCCGTGTGCTTGACCGTTATGAACAGCAGGCAGATACTTTCCGTATCATGGAAATCGAGAAGCTGATTTCCTATTTGTTCCTTACTTTTATTCTGATGATAGCCTGTTTCAATGTTATCGGTTCGCTTTCGATGCTGATTATAGACAAACGTGACGATGCGGCAACGCTGCGCAATCTGGGTGCCGATGAAAGGCAGATTTTCCGCATCTTCCTTTTTGAAGGGCGCATGATTACGTTTATCGGGGCAGTGTCCGGAATTGTACTGGGGGTGCTTCTCTGCTGGCTGCAACAACGGTTCGGCTTGATCTCATTGGGAAGTTCCGGAAGCTTTATCGTTGACGCGTATCCGGTAAGCGTCCATTGGGAAGATATCGTATTGATTTTTGTGACCGTTGTTGCAGTGGGCTTCCTTTCGGTATGGTATCCTGTGCGCTATTTATTCAAGAAATGTTTTTATAGATAAGAATGTCACTTTTTCTGGACGATGCGTGCTCCTGCCGGTACGCTTTCCGTGACCCAAATGTTGCCTCCTATGGTTGCACCTTTTCCAATAGTTATGCGTCCAAGGATTGTGGCGTTTGAATAAACGATGACATTGTCCTCCAGAATGGGATGGCGTGGGATACCTTTGATCGGATTGCCCTGTTCGTCAAGCGGGAAACTTTTTGCTCCCAGCGTAACACCCTGATAAAGTTTGACATTGTTCCCGATGATGCAGGTTGCCCCGATGACAACGCCTGTGCCGTGGTCGATAGTGAAGTGATCACCGATCTGTGCTCCCGGATGAATGTCTATTCCTGTTTCAGAATGTGCCATTTCAGTAATGATTCTTGGAATCAGAGGGATATTCAGGCGATAAAGTTCATGGGCGATCCGATAGTTTGTGACCGCCCGGATAACCGGATAACAGCAAATGATTTCACCGAAACAGGTTGCGGCCGGATCTCCGTAATAGGCAGCTTCAACGTCTGTGGCAAGTATGCGGCGTATTTCAGGTAGCCGGCTTATGAACTGTGACGCCAGTGCCGCCGCCGTTTCACGGCAGGGCGTATTTTCTATCGCTTCATGATTCTCTTTTCCGAAGCAGAGCCCGGCTTGTATTTGTTCTGTCAGCAGGTAGAACAGTTCTTCTACATTTACTCCAATATGGTAGTTGATAGTCTGGCTGTGGATGGTGGAATTCCCGAAATAGCCGGGGAAAAGGATGGCACGTGCCAGTTCAACAATCCGGCGGAGTTCTTTGCCGGAAGGGAGCGGTTCGCCGTCTTTGTGCTGGTGGAAAAGCCCTTGGTAAGATTTGCTGTCGGAAAGTTCGCTGACAGCTTTGGTCAGCGTATCGGTGTGTTTGGTTAGTGTCATGACAATATCATTCTGTTTGTTGGCAAATGTAATGATTATTTGCTATCATTGTTTGTTTTCAGAATAAAAACTTAATTTTGTATTGAATATGAGAAAAGCTAAGACTATAAACAAGAAAAATCCTTTTGCTTATAAGGCAAAGCAGAAAAGGAAAAAGAGCTGCGGGAAGCGAATAGGGAAATCACGTCCGGAGAAGGCTGACAATCAATTGAACAGGAGGATCCGTTAATCGCGGTTATTGGCGGCTGTTATTCAAACACCTTGAACGCATACCCCTGTTCAATCAGCCATTCGATAGAGCGTGGAAGAGCATATTTCATGTTCTTCTCTGATTTCAGCGAATCATGGAAGGTGATGATGGAGCCGTTGCGCACATAACGTTTGACGTTCTCAAACACTTGCTGGCCGTTGAGCCGTTTGCTGTAGTCGCGTGTTACCAGATCCCACATGACTATTTGATATTTTTTCTTCAATACATAGTATTGCGCCCATCGCATGTGACCGTGCGGAGGGCGGAACAGATTCGTGTGCAGGTATTCGTTTGCCTTGTCCGTGTTGTGCAGGTAGTTCCGGCTTAAGTATTCGAATCCTCTGATGTGGTTGAATGTATGGTTGCCTATGCGGTGGCCTCGTTCGACAACCATCTTGAATTCCTCCGGATGTTTGCGCACATTATCTCCCACCATGAAAAAAGTAGCCTTTATCTGATACTTGTCAAGCAAGTCAAGAACCCATGGTGTTATTTCCGGTATTGGTCCGTCGTCAAAAGTCAGGTAGACAGCTTTTTCTTTCTTGTCCATGCGCCAAAGAGCACGGGGATAAAGCAGACGCAGTATTTTCGGCGGTTGTTCGATCAGCATGTTTTTCTGTTTGTTGAAAGGTATATTCGTGCACAAAGTGACGAAGACACAAAACCCTCTGTGTTTGGATTCCAAGGAATCCATCTGTGGCTTTGTGTCTTCGTTCTTTAAAATCTACATATCTTTTTATTGAGCGCTTCCCACACGGCTTTCTAGTTGTTTGTATAGCTGTTCAAATGTTTGTCGGTAGTGCTTGCCGCGCGTTGAAGTTTCGTTTGCCCCCGGCTCCTGTATTTTGTTCATGCTCTTGCAAACATCATCCAGAATATAGAAATAGCGCATACAGCTTTCATACGAGTTTGCAAAACGGGCATCGTCCAGACTCAGATACCATGAAGCATATTCTGTGGCATCCTTAGCTAATGCTTCCAAAATGGCTTCAGCTTTGTCGTAAGCACCGAGAGTGATGTAGTCATCAGCCATTTCCTTTGAACTGCTGTAGATGTAGTCATGGCGTACCGTTGTGCTCGGAATGACCTTTTCGCAGTAGTCCAGTACTTCGCGGGCTTTGTCTTTCTTGTCTTCTTTGATAAGCTGGCTTGCCAGTTGCACGAACATGCGGCGGTGAGTATCGCACATTCTCAGTACGGTTTCATCGAGATAGATGTCCGGGTTGTCTATTCCGCCGAACTTGAATTTGTGCATCAGGTTGTCATACATCTTGTCCGAATCGATGCGCGCTCCCAACTGTTCGTGTGTGAACGGGGTGATGCGATAAGCCAGTCCTTCCTGCAGGAAGTTGTTTGTCAGGTTGAGCTGGTTTTCCGATCCTACCGTGATGGCCATATAGAGCGGGCGTTCCCAATTGGTGTTCGCCAGCATCTCCAGCATCATCAGTTCGCTCTTGTAGAGCAGGTGCTTTCCTTTGAGCGAGATGTTCATGTAGTCTGGAATAGAATCCGGAACCATCATGCCCGAACGTTTGATAGCCTCCTTGTCCAGCTTGATGACGATGCTGTCTGTCGGAATCATCTGCAGGTCAGCTTTCGGCGAGCGTACCCAATGTTCGAGAATGTTCTTCAGCTCGTAGGGATTCTCTCCGAACTCTTTCTTGGCCTCTTCCGGGTTCTGCTTGTAGAAATCATCGATTGTTTTCATCACTTCCGGGCGTACATATACAGCCTCGTTGTGTCCTGAAACGTAGTCGATGCGCTCCCAATTGATAGGTACAGAAGGCGAGTCGTATGCCGGTCGGCGCATCTGGTCGATATACCAGTCGGTTTGCAGGTAGCTCAGGTTGCATACACGTACATCTGTGCGGAATCCTTCCGTTTCCTGATTATACCACAGCGGGAATGTGTCGTTGTCGCCGTTGGTGAAGATAATCGGATTGCCTTCGTCCTGAACGCTGCTGAGGTAGTTCTGTCCGAAGTCGCGGCAAGTGTATCGCCCGCTTCGGTCGTGATCGTCCCATGTCTGGCTGACCATCTGGATGGGAACCAATATACACACTACCGATGCAATGACAGCGGCTGTGCTTTCCTTTATCTTCTTTTTGTTCAGCCATTCGGTGATGGCCGCTACTCCCAGGCCAATCCAGATGGTAAACGCATAGAATGAAGCGGCGTAAGCATAGTCACGTTCACGCGGCTGTTGCGGTGTCTGGTTCAGGTACAGAACAATGGCAAGGCCTGTCATGAAAAAGAGGAAGAATACGATCCAGAACTGCTGGATGCCTTTCTCTCCTTTATATGCCTGCCAGAACAGTCCGATGATGCCGAGAATGAGCGGCAGACAGTAGAATACGTTGTGTCCCTTGTTGTTCTTCAGGTCACTCGGCAGCAGGGTCTGGTCGCCTACCAGGGCATTGTCAATGAACGGAATTCCCGTGATCCAATTTCCGTGCTCGATTTCTCCCTGCCCTTGGATATCGTTCTGGCGTCCTGCGAAGTTCCACATGAAGTAGCGCCAGTACATGTAGTTGAGCTGATAGATGAAGAAGAACTTGATGTTGTCCCATTGCGTGGGAACTTTTACCATAACGGTTTCACCACACTGGTCGTAGGGAACTTGCCGCCCTTCTACCCCTCCCAGCCAGCTTTCGTAAGCTGCGGCATGCGCATCACTGTACATGCGCGGGAATATCATGTTCTGTGCGTATTTGTACTCAGTTTTGTGCCGTACGATTTCGTAACTGTCTTTTTCGTCCGGACTTTCTTTCTCCTTGCGCTGATAAACAGGCGCTCCTTCTTCCACGTCGTAAACGCAGCCGTTGTCAACCACTTTCAAGGCGGGCTTTGAAGCGTATGTCTGTCCGTAGAACAGCGGGCGTGTGCCGTATTGTTCGCGTCCCAGATATTCTCCCAGCGTAAAGATGTCTTCCGGAGAGTTCTGGTCCATCGGGGTGTTTGCTGATGAACGGATCACAATAACCGCATACGAAGAGTAGCCTACCACAATCATCATCATGGCCAGCAGGGTGGTATTCAGTGTGCGTGCGCTTACGCGGTATTTCTCTCCGAGGTTAGCGAAGAGATAGATTGCAAGAACGGCAAGCACGATGATGCCAATCAGCACGCTGCTCCATCCGTGTCCGTAGAAGGGGATACCCAGCAGTCCCACGGTGGTCAGAAATGAGATGTTCATGCGTTTGCGGCTCTTCACTGTGTAGCTTTCGTATACGCCCCAGATGATGCTTGCCGCCAGAATTATCATATAGACGATTACGCCTGTATTGAACGGGCAGCCGAAATCGTTGACAAACAGCAGTTCGAACCAGCCGCCGATTTTCACGATACCCGGCACGATTCCATATAATACAACAGCTACCAGCACCATCGATCCTATCAGCGCCAGCAGACTGCCTTTCAGGTTGGCGTGAGGATTCTTCTTGTAATAGTATACCAAGGTGATGGCAGGGATGCACAACAGGTTCAGCAGGTGTACGCCCACCGACAATCCGGTCAGGTAAGCGATAAGAATCAGCCAGCGGTCGCTGTGGGGTTCGTCTGCCCGGTTCTCCCATTTCAGGATGAGCCAAAAGACAAGTGCTGTGAACAGGCTTGAATAGGCATAAACCTCACCTTCTACGGCACTGAACCAGAATGTGTCGCTCCATGTATAGGCTAAGGCTCCCACTACGCCTGATGCCATGATGGCGATCAGTTTCCCGGAAGTAAGATCTTCATCTTTCGGACATACCAGTTTTTTTGCAAGGCATGTGATGCTCCAGAACAGAAACAGGATGCAGGCTGCGCTCATCAGTGCGCTCATGATGTTCACCATCTTTGCCACTTGCGAGGGGTCGCTTGCAAACTGGCTGAAAAGATTGGCTGTAAGCATGAAGAACGGTGCGCCGGGAGGATGTCCGACTTCCAGTTTGTAACCTGTAGTGATGAATTCAGGGCAATCCCAGAAACTTGCGGTAGGTTCGATGGTCATGCAGTAAGTAAACGCTGCAACGGCAAACACAAGCCAGCCTACCGCGTTGTTAATCTTGTCGTAGTGTTTCATGAATTATTCAGTTTCTCTTTAGTATTCAATGGGGGCAAAGATAGCAAACATTTGTCAATGAGCACACCGCATTTACTATGAATCTTCTCAAACACTCGTTAAATGTTCTTCCAGCCACTCCTGTGAGACTTGGGTGTCGGGGTGGTAGTGGAGAGTTCCGTTCACGAAAGCGATGCTTTTGGCATGATGCAGCACGGTGGCGATGTCGTGGCTTACGAGGATGATGGCGCATTCGCGGTTGATTTCCTCCAGCAGGGCGTAAAGTTTTTGGGCGAACTGTTTGTCGATATAGGTGTCGGGTTCGTCCAGTATGATGGCCTGCGGGTTGGATACTAAAGCGCGTCCCAGCAGTGCACGTTGCATCTGTCCTCCGCTCAATTGTCCGATGGCGCGTTTCTCCAGTCCTTGCAGCCCCATGCGGGCAATGGTTCGTTGCACCTGTGCGTGCTGTTCCGTTGTAAACGGGCGGAACAGTGACTTTTGTTTGTTGAGTCCCGACAGAACCACTTCGTAGACGGAAATGGGAAATTTCTTGTCGATGGTGTTGTATTGAGGCAGATAGCCTATGCTGATTTCGTTTGTCCTTTTCCCCTGCAGGCTGTATGCTATGTCGCCTGATGCGGGTTTCAGCAGCCCCAGTATCATTTTGATCAGTGTCGTTTTTCCGCCTCCGTTAGGCCCGATGATTCCTAAAAAGTCATTCGGATAGATTTCGAGGTTCACATTCCGGAGTACGATTTTGCCTTCGTACCCGCCGGATATCCGGGAGAGTTTAATCAGTGGCTGTCGGTCCATTCTCGGAAGCGTTTGATGGGTTTCTGTTCAATGTTTCGGCAATGCGCAGCATTTCTTCATTCCAGCGGTAGCTGAGCGGGTTGATTTCCACCAGCCTCAGTCCGAGTTCTTTTGCGATCAGTTCTGCATTGCGCCGGTCGAATTCTTTTTGGATAAAAACGGTGCGTACCTGCTTTTCCTTGCAGGTTCGGATCAGTTGTTGCAGATAAGCCGGCGACGGTTCTTTCCCTTCGGTTTCGATGCAGATTTGCGTGAGTCCGTAGTCCCGGGCAAAATAGGTCAGTGACGGGTGGTAGATGAGGAACGCTGAGTCCGCTTCCTCCATTTTTTCCGTGATTTTCCGTTCCGTGCCGCCAATGACTTCCATCAGGCTGTCCTTCCGGTTTTCGTAGTAAACCGTGTTGATGGTGTCTATCTTGCAGAGTGCTCTGCATATGTTGGCGGCTATCAGCCGGGCATTCGCCGGGGAGTTCCAGATGTGTGGGTCGGCATGGGCAAGTTCGTACTGATCTTTGTGAGCATATTCGTTGATTGGCATTATGCCTTCCGACATGTCGTAGAAAGGCATATCGGGAGCATTGCTTTTCAGCTTTTCAATCCAGGCCCGCTCGAAACCGATTCTGCCTATGCAGAAGTAAGCCTTGCTTTTTGCGAGCTGTACCATCTGTTGTGGGGTCGGGTCGTATGTTTCCGGATTGCTTCCTTCGGGAACCATGCTTATTACGCGGTATTTTTCTCCTGCGATAGCTTCTGTAAAGTAACGCAGCGGTTCAATGCTCACGGTGATGGTTGGGCCGTTTCCGTTTCCTTTGTTCGTTGTGCAGGCCGCAAGCGACCATATCATAAAAAGAAGCAGTGCCAGGCTTTTGTATTTTCTCATGCAAGTTCTTGTTTTATGTGATGTCTGCAAAGCTACAAAAACTTTGCGAAAACAGGCGGATGACTTGACGTTTTCTTTATCTCCAGGCTGGAGATATAAATCTTCAGGCTAAAGATACATATCTCCAGCTTGGATATCTCTGTCTTCAGACTGGAGATAAGGATTGTTTTTTTGTGCACATATCTTTTGCGCCCGTTTTCCGGAAATTCTGACGCGTTTCTGCATGTGTGTCATGAAGATTGTTCTTTTTGCCTTTTCTCCGCGGCTGAAAAAACTGTATATTTGCGGCCGGATTGATTTGGCAATTCATAGATAGAAGCAGGAGGTTGTAATGGGATATAAGATAACGGACAAACTGAAAGGAAGCCAGCATGTGGCGGAAGGAACTGCCTATGCGATTTTGTTTACAATAGGCCTTTGCCATCTGTTGAATGATATGATTCAGTCGGTTATTCCCGCCCTTTATCCCTTGCTGAAAGATAAGTTCGGATTCACTTTCGCCCAGATAGGTGTAATAACGTTGGTGTTTCAGATCACCTCGTCGGTGTTGCAGCCGTTTGTGGGGCAATATGCCGACCGCCATCCCCAGCCTTATTCTTTGTCTTTGGGAATGGGATTCACGCTTGTGGGACTCGTGTCGCTGGCCTTTGCTCCCAGTTTTCTGCTTATACTGCTGTCTGTCGCGCTGATAGGCTGCGGTACGGCTGTGTTCCATCCGGAAGCATCGCGTGTGGCGCAGATGGCGTCGGGCGGGAGAAAGAGTCTGGCGCAGTCAATATTTCAGGTTGGAGGCAACGGAGGAAGTGCTGTTGGTCCGTTGCTGACGGCTTTGATTGTTATACCCTACGGCCAGCACGCTGTGGGGTGGTTTGCTCTTGCGGCTTTGTTGGCTTCACTGCTGCTTGCCCGTGTGGGAAACTGGTACAGCATGATGCTGGCAGAGATAAAGACCCGTTGCCTCAGGCAGAAGGCGATGTGCGCTTTGCCTAAAAGAACGGTACGCATGGCGCTATGGATTCTGGTATTGATGATATTTTCAAAGTATTTCTTCAACGCCTGCATGACGAGTTATTTTACCTTTTATCTGATCGACAAGTTTGGCATCAGCGTGCAGCAGTCACAATATTGCCTGTTTGCCTATCTGGCCGCTTTTGCTATAGGCACGCTACTTGGCGGCTTTATCGGTGACCGCTATGGGCGCAAGTATGTCATCTTGTTCTCCATATTGGGCGCTGCTCCTTTTACGTTGGCGCTGCCTTATCTTAATCTGGGGTGGACCATTGTGATGTCTGTCATGTCCGGACTCATCATCGCTTCCGCCTTTGCGGCTATTGTAGTATATGCAACCGATCTGATGCCTGATAAGGTGGGCATGATTGCAGGCATCTTTTTCGGCCTTATGTTCGGCTTAGGAGGTATCGGCTCCGCATTTTTCGGTTGGCTGGCTGATCTTACCAGTATTGAGTATATATTTCGGGTAAGTACATGGCTGCCTCTTTTCGGTGTCATTGCCGTGTTTTTGCCAGATGTCCGTTCGGGCAAGAAGGTTAGCTGACTGTATCCTCGTCGGGCCGGATCTTCTGTTGGTTTGCTTATGGAGGGTCGGTGGGAGAAAGTATTTCTGAAGGCGTGGATACATGGACGTTCATATAAAGTCATGTATTCACGCCTTTTATACGGCATTGTCAGATAATTTCCTGTTCTGCTCCTTTCTTTCCAACAATCCAAATGATGTCACCGGCCTGGAAAAGGGTGTCGGGTCCGGGATTCATTGTGATTTGCTTGTCGCGTTCCAGACCGAGGACGATGAAAGCTTTGGTCTTGATGTCGCTTAGCCGTTTGTTGTTCAGTTTTGAGGTCGTTTCAAGACAAATGTTGCGGATACCCATCGGCAGGCGTTTGTCGGGATTCTTTCCCGTTTCCCTTCTGGTGTCCAGTTCCTGGCCGAATCTTTTCAGATCCTCATCGGTGCCGACAGCAGTTATTTTATCGTATGGATAAATGCTTTCATTTCCTTCCGGGAGGTCGATCTGATTTTCTCCCCGGGTGATGGAAATGATGTTTATCCGGAATCGGGTGCGCGGAGCTATTTTTTTCAGCATGCTTCCAGCACTGCACGAATCAGGAGAAACGGTGAAATCTGCTGTGTGTAAGTTGGCAAGCTGGTCGGCCCCGTCGAATAAAGACTTTGTCTGATTCATCTTTTCTTGGGTATCTTCTTGTCCCATAAAATTCTGGTTGAACCGTTCCTCAATCATCAGCGACTGCTTGCGAAGGCGTTTTGAGAAGTAGAAGCTGATGACAATGGCTGCGGCAACGATTAGGGCGGCTCCGGAGGCAACATTGAACAGCCGTACTACGAGGCTCATCAGGATTGCAATACAAAACAGCACCTTGACCAGTATCAGTGATACCAGCGCTCCCCGGTTGAAGCGGTTGTCATTCCATAGTTTCTGGAACTCGGGAGAGTGGTTCTTTTTGGTGATGATAGCCCATAGCAGTGGCGATACTACTGAAAATATAATGGCTGTACCTAAGGCTGTTCCATATATTCCCGGCAACCTTTCCTGGATAAACGGATAGATCTGCGAGAAGAACAGGGCAATGAATACGATACAAATTGTCAGGTAGACAGTCACGCCGATAAACATACTTTTCAGCAGCTTGTTCCAGTCGTTCTGGTGGCGGTCGGACATGGTTCCGGCCGCATATTTGGCCAGCAGCTGGTCTAATCCCTGCGGAATGTGTTTTTCTAGCAGATTGTATGCCGGTCCTGAAAGTCTGATCATGTAGGGAGTGAAGAAAGTCGTTATGACAGAAACGGCGACAATAATCGGATACAGGTTGCTGTCGGTGACTTTCAGACTTACACCGAGTGAGGCGATAATGAATGAGAATTCGCCTACTTGAGTCAAGGAGAATCCGGACTGTACGGCTACCTTCAGCGATTGTCCGGAAAGCAGGATGCCGATTGTCCCGAAGAATGTCTGTCCGGCCAGTACCAGCAAAGTCAGAATGATGATGGGGATGATGTATTCTGCAATAACATGCGGATCAATCATCATGCCTACTGAAACGAAGAAGATTGCAGCGAACAGGTCTTTAACAGGCTGTACAACCCGGCTGATCTTTTCGCTTTCTATCGTTTCAGCGAGGAGTGAACCCATGACAAATGCTCCCAGTGCCGACGAGAATCCGGCCCCTACTGCTATTCTTACCATCAGAAGGCAGAGGCCGAGTGAAACAATCAGCAGAATCTCGTCGCTGATGTATTGGCGTATTTTTTTCATGAAAGTAGGGAGCAGGTAGATGCCCAGTGCAGACCAGAAGATAAGGAAGCCTATCAGCTTGAACAGGCTGCCCAACAGGGCTGTTCCTTCAAAATGCTGACTGGCAGCGAGTGTAGACAATACAACCAGCATGACAACTCCCACCAGATCTTCTACGACCAGTATGCCAAGCACGATGCCTGTGAACTTCTGTTGCAGAAGGTTCATGTCGTTGAATGCCTTGAAAACGATGGCTGTGGACGACATGGAGAGCATGCCTCCAAGAAAGAGGCTGGTGATGTGGGTGAATCCCATTGCGTTTCCTGCCGTGTAGCCCAAAAACATCATTCCTGCCACAATGGTGAGTGTGGCGATAACGGCGCTTAATCCTACATTCAGCAGTTTCCGGAATGAAAATTCCAGTCCCATGGCAAAAAGGAGGAAGATAACGCCTATATCTGCCCAGATCTTGATGTTGGCGGTATCTGTTACGTTGGGCAGGAAGCTGACGGACGGCCCTGTAATGAATCCGGCCACTATATAGCCGAGGATGACAGGCTGTTTGAGCCATTTGAACAGAATTGTGACACATCCCGCTACAATCAGGATGGTCCCTAAGTCTGAAATGAGTGGTGCAAGTTCTGACATGGTTATTTCGTTTTTGAGTTGAGTTTTGTTGCTCTTAGTATTTCACGTTTTCCTCCCGGGGGCCCTGGAAGCCGTTCTACTGTTAATCCTGCTGATTGCAGCATCCGGCGTACAGTTCCTTTGGCGCAATAGGTAGTGAGGATGCCTTCCGGATTCATTTTGCTGTAAAGGTAATCAAAAAGTTTCTGATTCCACATTTCAGGCTGCTTCTCAGGGGCGAATGCGTCAAAATAAATTAAATCATAGCATTCGTCAAATAGGTGTTGCGTGAAATCTCCTTTTATCTTCAGCAAGGTGAAGTATGGTGTTATACGTTGTGGAGAACCCCATTCGGCTTCGTGCAGTTTGTAGAATGTGTCTGCTTGATCAGGAGCTATCGTTTCCGGATAGTGGAGAGAGCTTGCGGTCGTTTTATCCAGCGGATACCGTTCGATGGTTGTGTAATATATCTGTTTATGCGTTTCTTCTGCTTTCAGAAGCGTCAGAAAAGCGTTTAGTCCGGTGCCGAATCCGACTTCCAGAAGTTTGACTTCCTGTTTCCGGCAATGTTCCAGCCCCATTTTTATAAAAATGTGATCCGATTCTGTAAGTGCACCTTTTATGGAATGATAGTGTTCGTCAAGTTCCGGGACGAACAGTGTGTTGCTTCCGTCTGCTGTCTTTTCAATCTGTATCATAATTATTGGCATTTAACTGATAAGTTGTGCTGTCCCGATAGCTGTCATGACAATGACAGCGTACCGTATTAGTTTTCCGATGCTCATGGCGGCAGAAACGATCCATACATTGGCTTTCATGAGTCCAAGTGCGATGAGAAGTGCATCGCCGATAACCGGGAGGAAAGAAAACAGGGCCATCCAGGATCCCTTTCCGTGTATGAACCGTGCGGCTTTGTCCAGTTGTTTCCGGCTCACGCGAAAATATTTTTCTATCCATTCCATTTTGCCCAGTCTTCCTATCCAATAGCAAGTCAGGCCGCCAAGCACGTTGCCCAGTGTCGTGGACAGAGTGGAGAGCAGCGGGTCAAGACCTAAGGCAACGCATGCGAGCAAAACAACCTCGGAACTGAACGGAAGAATAGTGCCTGCCAGAAAAGCAGAGATGAACATGCCTCCGTATCCCCAGTCGATCAAGAATTGGATAAAGCTGTCCATAGATTGAATATTGTAAGAAGAATCCATGCTCCTGCCGTTATCCATAACAGGATGCCGGTGAACCGGCTGAAGGTCAGCGCGAACAGATGTCCGCTTGTTATGGCATAGATTACGAGCAGCAGGAGAAAGAATGCATTGAAATAGGAAGGTATGCAAGCTGTCAATGCCAGCACTGCGATGCCGCTCCAGATGATGATTCGGAGCATGATTCGCGTTTGTACCCTGTCCTGGTATCCTTTGTCCATTGTCTGTACGCAACTGATGGCGGTCAGTACCAGCAATAATCCTCCTGCAACCAGTTGTTGCAGAGAGAGTGCGGTGTAGTCTATTGGCGGTATTTCAGCTAGCTGCATGAACAGTTCTGCCATGGCAGCCGGATTGTCATTGTATAAGTAGTGGCAGAATAACAGTACGTAAGGAGTGCTTACGCCGATTAAGCCGGCAAAGAAACTTCTCGGGTTCAGTGAGCGGAGGGCTATCATGAAGCAGTATATCAGCGGCGTCAGATAGAGCAAATGGGGCAGAATCAGGCTGGCTATGCCAAGAAGCAGAAAAGAATGGAATATCTGCGCAGAAGAATGCGAGGATTCGTAACTTCTGAACAGGCATGATATGCTTCCCACATAAAGAAGCGGAATCCATGTTTCGGGCGAATATTCGTGGAGAAACAGACAGCTTGAGTAGAAGTACAGAAACAGAGAGGCATGCAGCGTTGTACGCGTGCGTATGAGTGAGAATGTGGTGTTCAGCTCGATCAGCAGATAAGTTGTGATGCCGCATGCAATGAGCGGAATCAGATTTTCTGGCTTGTTGAGTCCCAACGCAGACGAGATCAGGCAGAAAACAACAGCAACGGGAAAAATTATCTTTCCCGTTGCCAGATGGTATTGGAATCTGTTTCTTTCGAGCATGAATCAATTATTATAGGTCGAATCCGATATCAGACCGGAAATATTTTTTCTCAAAGAGTATCTTTCCGGCATTTTCGAATGATTTCTTAAGAGCTTCGTCTTTGTCTTTTCCATACGAGCTGACTGCTATGACGCGTCCTCCGGAAGTGACGGTTTGTCCGTCCTTTGCGGCGGTGCCAGCATGGAATACGATGCTTCCTCCCGCTTTGGCTTCTTCGATTCCGCTGATGGGAAATCCTTTTTCATAAGCTTCCGGATAGCCTCCTGATACGAGCATGACGCATACGGCCGAGCGCGGGTCTATTTCGAGCGTCTTTTCTGCCAGATTTCCGTTGGCCACCCCTTCGAACAGATCTACCAGATCGCTCTTGATGCGCAGCATGACACTTTCCGTTTCGGGATCACCCATGCGTACGTTGTACTCAATCACCATCGGATCGCCTTTTACGTTTATGAGTCCGAAGAAGATGAAGCCTTTGTATTCGATTCCCTCTTCTGCCAGTCCTTCTACGGTCGGGCGGATTATACGGTCTTCTACCTTTTGCATCCATTCTTTGTCGGCAAACGGGACAGGAGATACAGATCCCATGCCGCCGGTGTTCAGCCCTTTGTCGCCTTCTCCTATTCGTTTGTAGTCTTTAGCTTCGGGCAGAATCTTGTAGCTTTTCCCGTCGGTCAGGACAAATACGGAGCATTCGATGCCGCTTAGGAACTCTTCGATGACAACTGTTGCAGATGCATCTCCAAACATTCCGCCCAGCATCTCTTTCAGCTCTTTCTTGGCTTCTTCAAGTGTCGGCAGAATCAATACGCCCTTTCCGGCGCAAAGACCATCCGCCTTCAATACGTATGGAGCCTGCAGTGTTTCCAGAAAAGCCAGCCCTTCTTCCAGATTGCCGGCGGTTATGCTTTTGTAGCCGGCGGTAGGTATATGGTGCCGCTGCATGAATCCTTTGGCAAACTCTTTGCTTCCTTCAAGTACGGCACCGGTTTTTGACGGACCGATGACAGGAATGCTTTTCAAGGCACTGTCATTCTTGAAATAGTCGTATATACCTTTTACCAGTGGATCTTCGGGGCCTACGACTACCATGTTGATGCCGTTGTTGAGAACGAAAGCGCGTATGGCATCGAAATCGTTGGCTTTGATGTCCACGTTTTCGCCAACTTCACTTGTTCCGGCATTTCCCGGAGCGATAAACAGTTTCTCAATTTTGGGACTTTGAGCAATTTTCCATGCCAGCGCATGCTCGCGTCCGCCTGAACCTAAAAGCAAAAGTTTCATAATATCTTTTTTTAGCTTCCATTGCCGCAGACTGTACGGATCGCTGTTGTGTGCGGTCTGCGGCTTTGAATGTTTTATTTCAAATGATCTTCAAAGTAACGCGTGATATGTTCGTGCAGGTGCACCCGGTCGCGTCCCACCATGTTGTGTCCGTCCTCGGGATAGATGAACAGATCGGGATGAGTGCCGGCATTGATACATGCACGTAAGAATGTATAGGTATGTTGCGGTACACAAGTCGGGTCTGTTCCGCCGATGATGATTTCCAGCCGCCCTTTCAGGTTGCCGGCTTTTTGTTTCAGGTCAGAACCTTTATATCCTTCCGGATTGGTTTCCGGCGTGTCCATGTACCGTTCGCCATACATCACTTCATAATATTTCCAGTCGATGACCGGACCTCCGGCAACGCCTGTCTTGAAAATATCCGGATAGGTCAGCATCAGATTGGTTGTCATGAATCCTCCGAAGCTCCATCCGTGTACTCCGATGCGGTTGCTGTCAACGTATGGCAGCGATTTCAAGAATTCAGCCCCTTTTACCTGGTCTTTCATCTCTTCTACACCAAGGTGGCGGAACGTCACATTCTCAAATCTGATACCCCGATTGTCACTTCCTCTGCTGTCTACCGTAAGCATCACATATCCTTTCTGCGCCATATAAAGATCCCATCCGCGTGCATCGTAGAAACGCGTGTCGTGAATCATTTGTGCATGAGGGCCTCCATATACATAGATGACGGCCGGATATTTCTTGCTCGGGTCGAAGTCTACTGGTTTGATGAGGCGGTAATACAGATCGGTCACCCCATCGGCAGCCTTGATTGTTCCCACACTGATTTCGGGCATGTTGAACTGTTCTTCCATCGGGTCGGAAGCTGTAAGCAGGTTGGTCCCTTTCTTTCCGTTTGCCGGAAGAATGCTGATGCTTCGTCCCACCTTGGAAGATGTAAAGCTGTCGATGATGTAATTGCCGGAAGCAGAAACTTGAGCAGCATGGACACCTTCGCCGCTTCCTATCAAGGCGCGTTTCCCGTTCTTTGTGCTCAGTGCAAACACATTGGTCTGGAGGGGGGAGAGTTCGGTGGAAGTGATAATGATTTCTTTCCGTGCCCCGTTGAATCCCAATACAGACTTGACGAGCCATTCGCCTTGTGTCAATGGAACGGTTTTCAGGTATTCGCAGTACTGTGCCTCCTGATCCTTTCCGCTTTTCCATTCGCCTTGTTGTGCGGCCTCTGTATCCATGATATACAGATGGTTGAATCCGTCACGCTGACTCTGATAGATGAACTTTGTTTCGTCCCAGGGCAAGAAAATAAGCGGATGCTGGGGCTCTACATAGCGTGTATGCTTTTCTTCGTAGAGAATGGCTTCTTTTTCTCCTGTCACCGCATTGTAGCTGACCAGCTGCGCATGGTTCTGGTCGCGGTTCAGCTCGATGATGTAGACATGTTTTTCGTCGGGCGACCAGCTTACGTTAGTGAAATAACGGTTGGTCGGATCGCCGGTCTGCAGGTAGATGGTGCGTTTGCTTTTCACGTCATAAATGCCCACCGTTACTTTATGGCTTGTCATTCCAGCCATCGGATATTTGTCCGGTTCGAGCGTAGCGATACGTGTGGAAGTGTTGACCTGCGGATAGTCGGTCACCATACTTTGATCCATGCGGTAGAATGCCAGATAAGACCCTTTAGGGCTCCAGAACGTACCTTTATAAATGCCAAACTCGTTGCGGTGTACGGCCTGTCCGTAAATTACGTCTTTTTCCGGATCTTCCTTGCATCCGGTGCAAACGGAATTTATTTGTGCAGGGAAATCTCCTTCTTTTGCTACAAACAAATGGCGGCCGACGGTATAGGCCATGCATCCGTTTTCTTTGCAGAAGTCAAGGTTGGCTCCGTTTCCTTGGATGCGGAACATGTTCGTGATCTTTTTCTGAGCGAAATCATACCAGAACATGTAGATTTCGTTCCCTTCGCCCATTTCCACTCTGCCTAAGAATGCAATCGTTTTGCGGTCTTTCCAAGGCATGGAGGCAGAGTCCAGCGTGCGGAGCGGCTTGATCTTAAAATCAAGCTTGTAAGGCTTCTCACCGCTCTGCAAAACTTCGTTCACTTCGTCAAGCGTGACCAGTACGGTTTCTTTTCCTGTCTTGATGTCTACCTCATTGATGGTTTCCACATCAGCGCGTATGCATACATCGCCCCACCACTGGAGTCCTGTAATATTTCTCGGGCGGAGATTTGCGTAATTGTTTCCTCCCGGGATTACATCTTCCAGCGTGTAGGATTTCTTTTCCTGGGCATGTACGGCTGCAATTGACATGATAAACAAGAATATAAATAGAATATTTCGTTTCATTTCATTAATCCTGTTCGTTGTTTTCATCTTTTTGTCTGTCCAGCTCGTGGCGCTTGTGCATATATATGAAGCGTTTGGCCGGGATGCGTTTCTGCTCTTTTTCTGCGTCGGGGCGCTGGCGGTCGTTCGGAAACTCGTCCCTGTTTCTGAAGCCGGACCTGCGTTCGCGTGTGAATTCTTTGCCATCTCCAGCCTTGCGTGTGCGCAGCGAAGGCCTCTCGTCATTATTGCGTCTGAAGTCTTCATCTCTCCATTTCGGGCGTTCGTCATATTTCCTTGGTCCGTTTTCGTTCCATCTTGGGCGTTCGTCGTCGCGTCTTGGCCTTCTTTCTCTTTTCCCGTATTCAACTTTCTCTCCGTGGTGGCGGTTGCGGACTGGCCTTTCAGCATTCTCCTTCTTCAATCCTTTTTCAGGATTTTCAGCGCGGAATTCCTTGTATTTTCCATTGAAGATCTGATACTCCCGAAGCTGGCATTCCAGCGCGCCGTTGAAGAGCGGGATCTTTACCGATGCTTTCAGGCCGATCTGTTCGAAACATTCTTCACGATAGCTCAGCACCCATGCGTCATTGCCTGTGAACGCGTGCTTCAGACGTTCTCCGATCATTTCATAAAGTCCTAACAGGTCATCTGAGGAAATACGCTCTCCGTAAGGAGGATTCATGATGATGATGCTTTTCTCTGCGGGCTGTTCAAACTGCTGGAAAGGCTGTATTTTCAATACGATATCTTTGCTCACGCCTGCCGCCTTTACGTTGCGCTGAGCAATTGCGTTGGCTTGAGGATTATTGTCGTATCCGTAAATCTTGTGTGTGAACTCCCTTTCCTGCGAGTCATCATTGTAGATTTCATCAAACAGTTCCTGATTGAAGTCTTTCCATTTCTCGAATCCGAATTCTTTGCGGAACACTCCGGGAGCGATGTTGCGCGCAATCAAGGCAGCTTCGATAGGAATTGTTCCTGAACCGCACATGGGGTCAATCAGGTCACATTCCCCTCTCCAGCCTGTAAGCAGGATAATACCTGCCGCCAGCACCTCATTAAGCGGAGCTTCCACTTGTTCTTGCCTGTATCCCCGGCGGTGGAGCGATTCACCCGAACTGTCAAGCGAGAGCGTGCAGTTGTTCTCTGCTATATGTATGTTGATCTGGATATCCGGATTGTTGATGCGGACAGAAGGACGGTTTCCTGTTTTTTCACGGAAATAGTCAGCTATCGCATCCTTTACCTTATATGCTACAAACTTTGAATGGCGGAAATCCTCGGAAAAGATAACCGAGTCGACGGCAAAAGTGTTTGTGGCGTCAAGATACTCTTCCCATGCTATATCTTTAACGGCGTTGTATACCTCATCTGCAGTTGTTGCGGTAAAATGCTTGATGGGTTTCAAAATGCGTATGGCTGTGCGCAGATAGAAATTCGCCTTGTACATCATGGCTTTGTCCCCGGAAAATGAAACCATGCGGTTGCCGATCTGTATGTCTTCGGCTCCGAGTTCAGTGAGTTCCTGTGCCAGTACCTCTTCCAGTCCCTGGAATGTTTTGGCAATAAGCTCAAATTTTTGATTCATTGTGATAAAATTACGTAATTTCAATTGATGGTGCAAAAGTATGAATTTTCAGTCAGTCGGTCAACTGTTTATAGGGGTTTCTTTGGAGGATGGGCAAGATTTTCTGGTGTTGGAGGATGCTTTCATTTTTCAAGATTATGCCTTTCTGTCGTTTCTTGGTTTGTCAGTCCCACTTCATGAGAATTGGTCAGATCGAAAGAGAGATGGAGTAAGAACTTGTTTAAGTTTGCCAATAAAATACTATTCGATCAGGTTCTTTTGCGTTTGTTTCCTGTCTGTTGTTCCGATTCTATTCGTCAGATAGCCCGCTATCTTCCTCATCACACAAACGGAAATGCCTCAAAAACTCATCCCAAATCAGCACACGATAAATTCAAAACAGTTTCTGAAACGAACAGACTCCAAGTGGGGATAATTGCTTATGGAAGATTTGCTGGCGGTCGCAGCGGACACCATCTTGATGAAAAGGCAGGTTCAGCCCTCAATGACCTATGGCAAGTTGAAGAAGGTTGCTTGGATTAAAAGTTTTGGACGTTACTCCTTCAACAACTTCATCTCCCATTCTGTTGCATGCTGCTTCTTTGAAAAGAAAGCCCGTCCTTGATCTGCTCTATCAGGGACGGGCTGCTTGCAAACTTTGAATGATTTTCAGAATAAGAACATCTGGTGTTAATCTGTTTCATTCAAGCCATATTTTTCTAACTCGGTCTGCTCCCATTGTTCTTGTTGCTTCTTTATTTTGCTCCGTTGGCTATAATATGTGTCCTCTGTAACGAATATCAGGCGTTCGCATGCGTTCAGATATGAGGTCGGGACATCGGGAGCATTGATTGTGGTTTTCACAGAAATGACATCTCCTTGTTTTTTGCCGGCACAGTATATGGACTGTTTGTCATAGCCGATATTGCCTTTGTCGCCTGCCATGAGAAAATAGATATAAAAGGAGGACTTTTTTGCGTCTTTTTTCAGTTTGATGTCGAATGTCACTTCGAGTTTTACCCCTTCGCTTCCGAGATTACGGATCTTAGGCAGGAGCACTTCTTTTATGGTAATGTCCGATATGACTATATACTGTAAGCTGTCAGTCTGTTCATAAGGAATAGTCTTTCCAGCCATTTCATCGGCATAAGGACGTGCTTTTTTTTCCGTTTCTTTGAGTGCATCTTCCATTTTCTGGAAAGCCTCTTTTAATTTTTCGAGATTGTTGTCTGCCTTTTCTTTGTTTTTGTCTTCTTTTATCGCTTTGTTTATGTCGCTGAGATCCTGAAGCATGTCTGTTGTCGTTTTCTCATACATGGACGGAATTTTACCGAACATGCTGTCTGCGGAGCCGTTTCCTCCACAGGAAATTATGGCGAATGCAACTGTACAGATGAATATAAGATGTTTACATTTCATATGATTGAAGTTTTTCAGAGTTATTTTCCTTCCCAGTTGACAGGTATATTTTTTATTTCAAATCCTTTAAACTGATATGTGTCAAATTTGATCAGTTTGATGATTTTGGCGTTTTTGCTGACTCCTTTCAGTAGGATTTCACATTTTACGGGTATTTCTCCGGGCACAGGGACACCTGTCGGGCCTACGGCTTTTCCACCGACCGTGAATTCATCGCCTCCGAATTCGTACATGTTCCCTTGATCGTCCCATGCACGGCCTCCACCCCAGTTCAGATAGGTTTCCTCCGATTGGGTGTTGGTCATCAGGAAATTGATTAATACATTGTTGCTTCCCTCTATGAGATTATCTTTGTATTCCAGTTTCAGTTGTCGGGTAGGAGAAAGCACACTGGTAGCATCGCTGGCATCACTTCCGGATGAAATGTTTTGTCCTGTTTCTTGCCCGCGTGTGATGGGAATGTTTCTGACTTCGAATCCTTTATACTGATAGGTGTTGATTTCTATCTTTTTGATGGATGTAGCTTCTGCATTGACATCTTTCAGGCGTATCAATGCCTTTAATGGGATATCTGACGGAATTCCTACACCGGATGGAGATACTTGTTCCCCTCCTATGGTAAAAAAGTTATAGTCGAATTCATAGGTGTTTCCCAGGTTGTCATACCCTTTTCCTCCTCCCCAGTTCAGACCGATTTCCTTATCTGTAGTGTTGGTTATTTTCAGTACGACTACTACGTCGTGTCCTTCGTCATAGCATTCCACGAATTCCAGTTGCAGATCGTGGGACGGTGACAAAGTTTTGGTTTTCCCATTTGATGCGGTGGATAGCACCTTTCCATCTAAGGTATTGTTGACATCTTCCAGCTTCTGGTTGGTTTCTTCCAATGCTTTGTTCACTTTTTTTAGGAAGTTTCCAAATTTGCTTTGGGCTTGTGCGTTTGTGCTTGCCATAAGCAGGCAAGCACAAAACATAAAGAATATGTTTCTTTTCATTTTTTATGTTTTTCTTAGTGAGTAAATTCCACGTCGGTGTAAATCATTTCAGCCTGGTAGTCGCCGTTTTCTGACTTGATGACAATCCGAACCGTGTGTTTTCCCGTCAGCATATCGGTCGTGACGTTCATGCGTATGATATATGAGTTGGTAATCGCTCCGGTCACTTTCAGGTCATCAAGCGAAACGCCTTGAAACGTGCTGGGAACATCCATCCATGTGCCTCCGGTATATTTGGCGAAGTTGCGGGGGTTCTCTTTTGTCAGTGTGCTCCATGAGTATGTTTCGTCTTTATAGCTGCTCGTATTGCTGAAAACGACGTGTATGGTACCGCGGGTGCTTCCCCAGTCATAGTGTTCATAGCCTTTGTGTACAGATTCTACAGACCATTCCGGGCGTTTGTTTGGATAGTTCGGTTCGTCCGTGAAGTGGATATAGATCCGGTTGGCTCCCGGGCGGAACGTGAAGTTTTCGTCTGCGAAATGCAGCATAATTCCTCCGCATTCGTCATAGCTGCTGCCTCCGGTGCCATAGTTCGGTACCAGATCTTCCAGCCATTTCTCGGCGAATCCTTGTGTCCGTGATGTCCCGGATACCCCGCGGTCATTCAGATAGGAATGCAGGTTTTCAACAGTGGTGATGTCTATCGCGCCGTTTACGAACAGTGTGGAACTTCCAACACATCCGAACCGTACATCCATCGTTTGGGACAGCGTTTCAGACCATTCCGTGATTTCTTCTGCTATGGCATTAGCTTCCTCACTCATGCTTGATGAATTGTCCACCAGAAATACGATGTCAGCTTTTGCCCGTGAGCTTGTATTTGTGCTGCGGCGTGAAGGCTGTGCCATGTCTTCTCCGTTGATTACGGTGATGGCTTTCGGTTCTCCGTCCACTTCCAGCCAAATGTTTTGTCCGGCTTCTCCGGTCCCGTAGAGTTTCATCCATTCGTCCGTTTCCGGTATCTGGATTCCTGTAAGGCTCATGCACAGTACATCGTTCTCAGAACCTTCCTCAAAGTAGAAGGCAGGTTGCGGTATGTTCAGGTTGCCTTCTTCGGTGAGGGATGGGGTTTCTCCCGCATCCTTGTCTGAGATTCCTATGACAGCATGAGCGTCATAAGGGATTTCTATTTTTTCTCCGTTTGAGGCCAGTGTCAGTATGATATGCTCGTCTTCTGTCTTTGCCGAGGTTAGGAATGGAGCTTTTTGGTTTTTGTTGTCTTCCGTCAGACTGATCGGATTGCCCGATGCGTCCAGCACTTTGGTGTAGGTGTTGCCGTTGTCATAGCTTACCGTCCAGACGTTGCTTTCATCGATTCTTATTTGGGGATAACCGGTTGCGCCTGACACGGCTGCTTTATTACCCGATGCGTCGAGCAGCCATGTGGATTCTCCGCAGATCGTTTGTGTCCAGTAGTATTTGTTGTCGGAATCTTTGTCGACTCCAACCAGCAGTGCGCTTTCTTTGTTGTCAAGCCTAACCGAAGTGGCGTCCAAAAAATCTATCGTATATGCATTGTCTGTTGCGGCTGCCATGTTTGTGGCATAGACTCCGTCCTCCATTTTTGTAATTATCGTCTGCAGAGAGGGGATGGCATGGTTCAAATTGTCGATGCTTTCTTTCATATCCAGAGCCACCGCCTGAAGATTGGCTTCTTCATCGCCGTTACTGCAGGAAACGGCAGATACTGCGAGTGATAGTATCACCCAAATGTTTTTAGCTTTCATAAAAGATTTATTTATGTAAATTCGTTATTTAAGGAATACATGTAATGCTTTTCCATTGATGGTTTTTCCATTGATATGTAAATCCATGCGGGCCGTCTATCGACTGTATCTGATATTTGTTGCTGATGTTGAGCGTAAGGTCTATGTTTTTTGTTTGCGAGTTGACCGGTCCGAATGTGCTGCTATCTACCGTGATGGAGCCAGGATATGTCAGTTTGAGGGTTGTGAGCGCAGGACAGTTTGTGAATACATCCTGGCTGAAGAAGTTTGCTTTGGGCAATGCAATTTCAGTAAGAGCGTTGCAATATGAGAATACGGCTATCCCGAAATTTGTGGCTTCGGGAAGATTGACTTCTTTCAGGGTTTTGCAGCCATTGAATGCTTCATCTCCTATGGTGACGGCTTTGGGCAATGAAATATTTTCAAGTGAGGTGCATCCGTAGAACATTGCGGCTCCGGTACGCTTTGTCTGGTCGCCTTTTGTAGCTTCTCCCAGTGTTACCAGTTCAGGCATGTTCACGCTGATGAGCGATGTGCAATGATAGAAACTCATGGCACCTATGATAGTGGTTTGAGGGAAATTTGCTTCTTTCAGAGCTGTTTCGAAGAATACGCATTTTTCTATATTCTTTACTTGAGTCATATCAACGGATTCCAGTGCTGTACAATATTGGAATGCGTAGTTTGTGAGTGTTTCTATTCCTGGTGCAGTTGCTTTTTTCAGGGCTGTACATTTGTAGAAAGCATACTCACCGACTGTCTTCACTTCTTCGGGGAGGATGATTTCTTGTATCAGTTCGTGCTTGTAGAATGCTTTTTCAGGCATCCCGGGTTGTCCGCCCACCGATGGCCATCCGCTTACTCCGCTCAAATCAAGCATTTCAATGGCTATGCCGTCAAAAGGATTTGCGTTGGCAAAATCTAGTGCAGCATAGTTCCCGATGATGACAAAGTGTGTCACGCCGGCAGCAGAAGCTTCTGATACAGATTGGATTACCTGTTCGGAGGTAGCGTCAGTCAGGTCGATTGTAGCTTTGTTTCCTTCAATTTCTGCGATGGAAATGCTTACCGTTACTTCACAGGAAGCAGTTTTCTCTCCGGCAGTAGCTGTAATCGTGGCTTTTCCTTCGGCTACGGCGGTTACCAGTCCTTCTGATGTTACCGTAGCTACCATTTCGTCTGACGAAGCCCATATAACTTGTGGGTCGGTGGCATTTTCCGGCGTGATTTTTGCAGTCAGTTGGACTGTTTCTCCTTTTTCTGTCATTGTAAGTGCAGAAGGAGATATTTCAATGCTTTCCACCTCAATGGTTTCAGTGGCGATGGTTACCTGACAGGTTGCGCTTTTTCCTCCAGCCGAGGCAGTTATTACCGCATTTCCTTCCGATACGCCTGTCACCGTTCCATTTTGTGATACGGCAGCTACCTTGTCATCGGATGAACTCCAGGTAACACTTACGTGGGAAGCCTCTTCCGGGAGTATGGTTGCTTCCAGATCTTCTGTTTCCCCCACATTTAGAACGAGGCTTGCAGGAGATACTGTTATTTGTGTCACGGCAACAACATTTTCTTCGTCTTCGGAAGAACAGGCGATGAACGTCATTGAAAGGATGACCGTCATCAGTTTGAACAGATTGTGGAATTTACTATTCATAAGACATATTATTTTAAGTTTCTGCAAATAAATAAAATTTAAACGTGGCGAAATATCACCCAAAAGGATGATTTTGGCTGCATTATTGGGAAAACAGTATAGAAATTGTTCATTGGCACGTCGGAATGAATGATAATTTTTTGTGTGGAAAAATAAATAGTGTTTACTTTGCCTGTACGATAGTATTGGATGGGGAATTAAGGTTCCGGCGAAGGAGATAGACTGTTTCATGCGTAGCGTGAAGAGGCTGATGTTTTCCCGGATCCGGACCGGATCGGAGATATGAAAATAGAAATGATTCAATGATTACACATATGCAGACTTTGATATTTAGGCGCGTTGTTTTTCTGTTCTGCTGCTTTGTTTCGGCTGGTGCACTGGAGGCGGAAGAATGTCCGGTTGATACATTGCTGGTGCGTTTTTATGAAAAGGCCGCTACGTTGATGGGGGAAGGTGAATACGATTCGGCCCAATATTATTTTGACAGGGTCTTCTCGATTCCAGAAGTGGAGAGATCCTCCGTTTATCCTGTTTTGCTGAATGAGCAGGCTACTCTTTTCATCTATGTGGGGGAGGAGGAAAAGAGCTTTGAGATGAAAAAGCGGGTATTGCCCTATCTTCCCCGTGTGGACGATTTGGAGAAACACATCAGCGTTTACAATGATTTGGGTATTCTCTACCGCAGGAAACACATGCAAGACTCGGCTGTTTATTATTATAATAAGGCGCTTGATGTTGCCTTACGTTATGATGACGAGAGTTGGCTGGCCCATCTGAACATGAATCTTAGTGTCTTTTATTTTAACCTCAAACGGTATGATGATGCGGAAATCTGTATTGACCGTGCGCTGGCGCATGCATTGAAGACTGACGACAAATACGTGACGTTTTGTGTCTGGCAGGTAAGAGCAAGCATTAAGATGGAAGCGGGTAAGACAGATGAGGCCGGACACTCTATTCGGGAGGCATGGAGGCTGGCTTCCGAGGGGGAGGGGAACCCGGAATGGCAGATAAGATGCACCCCCGGGCTTTTTCGTTTTTTCGGCCAGAAGAAACAGAATGATTCGATAGATTATTATCTCCGTCTTGGAAACAGCCTGCTGGAAAAGCTGCCTGAAACTTCTATTCCGGTAATCGGCTTTATCCAGGCTAGGGCGAAGGTGTATCTGGAACAAGGCCGGTATACCGAAGCATTGAATGATTTCCTATGGCTCAGAGGAAGGTCGACGGGTACGGATTTCCACACATTGTTTGATGCCATGGCGCATTGCTATCATGAGTTGGGGATGCATCAAAAGGCATTCGTTTATATGGACAGTGCACGTATGTGGACCGATTCGCTAGTGGTGAAGAACCTGGCGGAGCAGATGGCTCAGTTTGAGGCCAGATATCATGCGCAGGAGCAGGAGTTGAAAATCAGCCGCCTCCAGGAGCAGGTGCTGGAGAAAGAAACGGAGGTCTTGAAGGTTGCCGTGTCGCTGACGGTGGTGCTGGCTTTGGTTATTGTGGTCTTGCTGGCGGTGCGCCAAAAGCAGAAGACAGCTGAGCGGAGAGTGGAACGGCTGAAGCAGGAAAAAGAACTGGAATCCGCGCGGCGTTATATTGAAGGTCTGGAGGTGGAATGCAGGCGCTTTGCATGTGAACTGCATGATGGCATAGCCAACGAGCTGTTGGGGCTGCAGCTGAAGATTGAAGGAGCTTCTTCCGGCGTATCTCCGCTGGAACTGTCTGGAGAAATCGGAAAGTTGCGCGAAGAAGTAAGGACGATTTCGCATGAGTTGATGCCTCCGGAGTTTGAACTGACTGGACTTGATGAGATTCTTTCCCGATATGCTGAGGCGGTGAGCCGTAATGTGGGATGTAAAGTAGTCTATCATTCTGAAATGGAATATGGAGGGGACGAGATTCCTTCCCGGACGGCATATGAATTGTACCGTATCGTGCAGGAACTTACCATGAATTCCGTGAAGCATTCCAATGCGACAACGATTGAGATTTCCCTGCATTCCGAGGCTTCCGGCCGTTGTCGGCTGCAAGTAACTGACGACGGACAAGGCATGACCGGGAATTCTGAGGAAGATCACCAAGGTATCGGATTGCGTACGGTCAGTGAGAGGGTGAAAGCCATCCAGGGTCATTTGGATTTTGAAACATCAGTAGGGGGAAGTGTTTTTATCCTTACATTTAATTTGTGCGGAGATGAGTGAGCAAGGATGGCAAGTGCTGGTGGTGGATGATCATCCTATCGTATGTGAGGGGGTGAAGAGGATTGTCCTGCAGCGGAAGAATGTTTCTTGTACGGGGGTTTCCGATGCAGAAACTCTTGAGAAATTGCTTGACAAGGTGTTCGACATGTATATCATCGACCTTGAATTCCCGGGGATAGACAGTCGGAAGCTCGTTTCTTGTCTGCGGAAATACGCTCCCCGGTGCCGCATCCTGATTTATTCTATGCATGACGAGCCTTGGGTGGCATCCAGATTGTCGGATTTGTGTATAGATGGAGCTGTTTCCAAGAATTCCGATGTAAGCGAATTGTGCAAGGCGGTTGACATTCTGCTGGAGGGGGGTACTTATTTTGATCGGTTTTTTTTGCCGGCCAGGCAAAAGAAGAATTGTCTTGCAGATGAAACGCACGTTGTAGTGCCTGAGCTGTCTTCTCGTGAAAAGGAGGTTCTGGTCTGCCTGTCACAGGGAATGAGCACATCTGAAACGGCGGAACGGCTTTTTATAAGTCCGAATACAGTGAAGACGCATCGGAAACATCTCATGGAAAAACTGGAGGCGAAGAATGTAGCGGAACTGATAGCCAAATGGAAGAGATGGCCGCTGTAGTGCGAATGGAAGCGGCGTGCCGGTTCGGCGGAATTTTTATAAAAACAGAAGAAAGAATAACAGTGCGATTCTATTTTCCAACATTTCGCAGAAAAAACTGCAAACCGCAGTGTGGCTTGTATGTTTGACACTGTGGTTTTTGTATTCCACATCGTGGTTTGTATAGACCACGATGCGGATTAAACTTTTTTCGCCGGAATCCAACCGTTCAAAACGGCATTTTTCCGGATTTGAATGCTTGTCATTGCGGGTAGTTGAGATTGTCTTCCGTAAGCTTTTCCAGCACTTCGTGCAGAAACTTGTCCGCTTCCCACTTAGCCATGGGCAGATTCATCATCAGATAGTTTCCGCAGTCTTTTGCGCTGGCTCCGGGAATCTCTCCTTCGAAGCCGGCGATAAAGCGGAACGTTTCTTTCATCAGATCCACAATGTCTTCGGAGCGCAGGTCGCCTTTCATCACCAGGTAATTCCCGGTAAGGCATCCCATCGGGCCCCAATAAATAACCTTGTCAGCCCACACCGGATGGTTGCGCAGGAATGTTGCGGCCAGATGCTCGATGGTGTGGATGGCTGCCGGACTCAATGCCGGCTCTCTGTTCGGCTCTTTCATGCGGATGTCGAATGTGGTGACGGTTTCGTTGCCCACTTCGTCTTTGCGCGACACATAGATTCCCCGCAGCAGCCGGATATGGTCGATTGTAAAGCTTGGTATTTTTTTCATGACGGTTATAGTTTGTTCGGTAATGCTTTTAAGAAAGTTTCGGTTACATGGAACGAGCGGTCGGCCATTTCGCCCCAGAAGTTCAGGTACTGCTCGAAGTGCTTGTCTGCTCCCGGCGTGTCGCTGATGATGCGGAAGCTGATGAACGGAACTTTATAGAGATAACATATCTGGGCGATGGCAGCCGATTCCATGTCTACGGCCAGCCCTTCGGGAAAGTTTTTCTTTATCTCGTTCAGTTCGCTGCGGTCGGTGATAAACTTGTCGCCCGTGCAGACCAGCCCTCCGTGTATCGGAGTTTCGGTATCAAGCGAGAGCGCGCACTCGTATAGTGTTTCGTTGCCCTGGAAGAAAGCGGGAAGTCCCTGTATTTGTCCGTAGGCGTTGCCTTCTCCGCACCATACATCATGGTAGACTATTTGCCGGCTTGCCACCACATCCATGATGTTCAGGCACGAGTCGATTCCTCCGGCCACTCCGGTGCTGATGATGCAGTCGGGCTGGAAGTTCCGTATCAGTTCCACGGTTCCTGCCGCAGCGTTTACTTTTCCGATTCCGCATTGCGTGAGGATTACTTCGTTTCGTCTGATAGCTCCTTCGATATACGAGAACGGACCCTTCTTGCTTTCTGTCTTGTCCTCAAGTTGGTTGGCCAGTTGTTTCTGTTCGGAAGACATGGCCGTAATGATTCCTATTTTCATGTATTCAAATGATTTTCGGGGCAAAGTTACTATTTTTCATGGACTATTGTGTTATCTTTGCCGATTGAAAATATAAACCTAATAAACAGTTGTTCTTATGAAAGGATTAAAGAGAATTCTTCCGGATATTGCGGCGATTGTGCTCTTTGCGCTTATTTCGTTCGCATACTTCTGTCCGGCAGTATTTGAGGGGCGGATCCTTGCCCAGCATGACGCGGTGGCCGGCATCGGCTCGGGGCGTGAAATGCAGGAATATCTTGAACATACAGGGGAGCGGACACGCTGGACAAATGCGATCTTCGGAGGAATGCCGACTTACCAGATGGCGCCCAGCTATGACTCTACTGACACGCTGAATGTTGTGCAGAAGCTGTATCATCTGTACTTGCCCACTTACGTGTGGTATGTTTTTGTGATGCTGCTCGGATTCTATATACTGCTGCGTGCCTTTGACTTCAAGGTGTGGATGTCGGCACTGGGGGCTATCGTATGGGCTTTCTCGTCTTATTTCTTCATAATCATAGCAGCCGGACACATATGGAAGTTTGTCACATTGGCCTATATACCGCCTACCATAGCCGGTATGGTGCTGGTTTACCGGGGGAAATATCTTGCAGGAGGAATCGTTACGGCATTGTTTGCGGCTTTGCAGATTGTGTCGAACCATCTGCAGATGACCTACTACTTTTTGTTCGTAATGCTTTTTATGGCCGTAGCCTACGGAGTGATTGCCTGGAAGGAGAAGCGTTTCGCCTCTTTTGTCAAAGGTACGGGCATTCTTGCTCTTGCGGGTGTGCTGGCGGTATGTGTCAATCTTTCCAATCTGTACCATACCTATCAGTACAGTAAGGAGAGTATGCGCGGCAAGAGCGAACTGGTGAAGGAACAGTCTTCCAACCAGACCGGGAGCGGACTGGAGCGGGATTACATCACTCAATGGAGCTACGGGATCGGTGAAACGTTTTCACTGCTTGTGCCCAACGTGAAGGGCGGAGCCTCTGTACCGCTGGCTCAGAACGAAAAAGCGATGAAAAAGGCCGACCCTGCCTATATCGGTCTTTACGGCCAATTGGGACAGTACTGGGGGGAGCAGCCCGGAACGTCCGGTCCGGTTTATGCAGGAGCGTTTGTCATGTTCCTGTTTGTGCTTGGCCTGTTTGTCGTGAAGGGGCCGATGAAGTGGGCCTTGCTGGCAGGTACGGTCTTTTCGATTCTCCTGTCTTGGGGCAAGAACTTCATGGGGCTGACCGATTTCTTCATCGACTACGTGCCGATGTATAACAAATTCCGTGCTGTATCTTCTATTTTGGTCATCGCTGAGTTTACGATACCTTTGCTTGCCATGATGGCCCTGAAGGAAGTGGTTCAGCGTCCGCAGCTGTTGAAAGAACGTCCGAACGTGTTTTACGGGAGCTTTGTCCTGACTGGCGGCATTGCCTTGCTGTTTGCTCTGGCTCCTGCTTTCTTCTTCCCCTCGTATGTGTCTTCGGCTGAGATGAGCGCGCTTCAAAGCGCAATCCCTTCTGACCAGCTGGCTCCGCTTCTGCTGAATCTGGAAGAGGTGCGTAAGTCAATCTTTACTTCTGACGCATGGAGAAGCTTCTTTATCGTTTTGATTGGCGCCGTTTGCCTGTGGTCGTATTGTGCCGGAAAACTGAAGGCGAAACCTCTTATCGGTCTGCTGGCGCTGTTGTGTCTGATAGACATGTGGAATGTGAACAAGCGTTACCTGTATGACGGGCAGTTTGTGGCAAAAGGCACAGAGATGCAGCCTTTCCTCCAGCCTTCGGAAACGGACAAGCTGATTCTGCAGGACAAGTCGCTTGACTACCGTGTGCTGAATCTGTCGACAAATACCTTCAACGAAAACAACACGTCGTATTGGCATAAAAGCATAGGCGGTTATCACGCGGCAAAACTGCGCCGTTATCAGGAAGTGATTGATGAACATATCCAGGGAGAGATGGCTTCTTTGTACAAGGAGATTCAGGCAACGAACGGCGATCTGGCGTTGTCCGGCGATTCGTTGACACCGGTTCTGAACATGCTCAACACCCGTTACATCATTGTCCCTCTGCAGGGAGGGGCCACGGCTCCGTTGTCTAATCCTTATGCTTTGGGGAACGCATGGTTTGTTGATGAGGTGAATTATGTGGATAATGCCAATGAGGAAATCGAAGCCCTGCATCATGTCAATCCGGGAAAGGTGGCTGTGGTAGACAAGAAGTTTGCTGCAGAGGTCAGGCAGGAAACGAATGCCGGCGACAGTCTGCGTAGCGTGAAGCTGGTCAGCTATGAACCGAATCTGTTGAAATATGAGGTCAATTCAGAAAAAGGCGGAACGCTTGTGTTCGCAGAAATCTATTATCCCGGCTGGCGTTCGTATATCGACGGCGAGCCAGCCGTTCACGGGAGAGCCGATTACATCTTGCGTGCGATGAATGTTCCGGCAGGCAAGCATTCGGTAGAGTTTGTGTTCGATCCCGTATCCTTGCACGCAACCGAAACTGTTGCTTTCATAGCGCTGGGACTTCTGGCTATAGGGCTGCTTGCTGTTATTCTCCTGCAAGTGCGTAAGTGCAAACGGCAGCAGAGCTGACCGGGCTATTTCTTGGTGATTGCCCGGACGGCAAATCCCAGATGGCGCAATACGGTCGGGATGTATCCGTAGTATTTGCACATGATGCGGAACCGTTCCTTTAATGATGCCTTGTGGTTGCGTGTCGTCATTCCTTCGTTGAGATAGTCTATAAGAGTCAGATGTGTATTATGAAGCGTCTGGCTCTTTTTCATGATGCGGATGCACCAGTCAAAATCTGCGGAGAACCGGTATCTTAGATCGAAAGGTTCTGCCAGGTCGCGCCGTGCGAAAAAGGCCTGATGGCATACCAGCATGCCGCTTTTGAAGCTTTTCCATGTGAGGTGCTCCGGAGCCGACAGGCGGCGCATGCGCACGAAGTGCCCTTCTTCGTCTACAATGGCTGTTTCGCCGTACAGCACGTCAGGCAAGGTGCTTTCTGTAATGGAATGCACCATCAGCAGCAAGGTGTCATCCTCATGCAGTTCATCCCCCGCATTCAGAAAACAGATGTAGTCGCCCGTCGCCTGTTTGATTCCCTTGTTCATTGCATCATACAGCCCTTTGTCCGGTTCGCAGATGACCTTGTGTATATGAGGCCTGTACTGTTCGATGATTTCCAGTGTCCGGTCTTTTGATCCTCCGTCAATGATGATGTACTCCAGATTCCTGTATGTCTGGGTGATGACACTTTGTATGGTATCTTCCAGCGTTGCTCCGGCATTGTATGTAACAGTGATGATAGAGAACTTGGGATGAAGACGGGTGTTATGCATTGTTCGCTGTAATGTGGTTATATATTTTTATGTATTGGTTGGCAATGGTTGCTTCCGAATAGGTTGTGGCCGCTTTTCGCCGTGCCTCCGAGCTGAGCGTTTCGTAATTGCCTTCAGTGAGTGTCCAACTGATGCCATTGGCCAGATCCTTTGCCGATTTATACTGGGCAACATATCCGTTGTGCAGGTGGTCGATCATCTGCGGTATTCCGCCGACGTTAAAGCCGATGCAGGGTACTCCGCAGGCCATTGCTTCTACGATGGTGTTGGGCAGGTTGTCTTGAAGCGACGGAGTTACATACAGATCTGCTGCATTGTAGATGTTCGCCAGCTCCTTTTCATTGCTGACATAGTTCATGTTGTAGATAGGAAAAGGGAATAAGGATGTGTATTGTTCGGCATGGCTTCCCAGCACGATAACGGCCAGCCGGCCGCTTAGTTCCTGTTCGTCCCTTGCCAATATTCTGCATGCTTCAATCAGGTAGTCTATTCCTTTTCGCTTGTCGGAGATTTTCATGGATCCGAATAGCAGGAGCGTTTTGTCGGCGGGAAGACGCAGCTTTTCCCGTATGGCTCTTTTGTGCGGCAGCGGGCGGAAGATGTTTGTATTTATGGCATTGGGAATATTGGTGACTGTCTGTTTCTGAAGGAGTGTGGCCTGTTTGGCAAGCGATTCCAGCCAGCGGCTGCATGCAACGAAAGTGATGGAAGCCTGTTCAAACAGTTGCTGCTTTTTTCTGAAAATAACGTGTGACAGGTCGTGCTTGTGCGGCTTCAGCAATAAGGGGCAGTTTCCGCAATGGGTTTTGTATTTGTCGCATTCAGACGAATAGTGGCATATTCCGGTAAACGGCCACATGTCGTGCAGTGTCCATACGATGGGCTTTCCCGACTTTGTAATTCTTTTGATGTCTTCCAATGAAAGCATGCCTTGGTTTATCCAATGGAGATGGATGACATCAGCTTGGCGGAACTCGGGCAGGGAAGTGATGTCTGTACCGGTGTTGGCGATGTCAACGGCAAACAGGTTTTTCCGATGAAACCCGTTTGAAGCCCAAATGACGATGCGTTCCCACAGGAATTGCCAGATGCGTCTCCATGATTTCTTCAGTGCTACCACGGTAACCTGGTTTGTCTGTTTGTCGCGGACCAGCATTTTGGCCTTGATGCCATTGTTCTTTAAAGCCTCCATAAGGCGGCTTGCTGCAATGGCTGCTCCCCCGATTCGCTCTGAAGTATTGATAATAAGTACTCTCATAGGTTGTGTTTTCTTTCTGCTTGCAAAGTTAGAATTTTTTTGAGGATTATTTTTAGCTCCAAGGTGCATTTATGCTCCGAAATCCCCTTTTAGTGTGCGCTTGATGCGTCTGATGGCTTTGGCAAGGAAAGAGTTGGTCCGTGCATAGTAGCTGACATACGCTTGCCGGGCCTGCATGTTTTCTTCAATGGGCCGGATGGCTTTTACGGGCAATTCGTGCATATATAAGTTTGATGCGTAAAGGCCTCCTCCTCCGCAATTGGTTCCGCTGCCGTCAAATCCGTTGTTCTGCACCAATGACTTTCCGACATTCAGCGACAATATGTCGTCCAGGAAAAGGGATGCATTCCAGCGGATAGCCCATGAATTGTTTTTCCCTTCGGTTTGCCTGCGCAGCATGCGGGTGTATCCGTATTTCCCGTTGAAATCGAAAGTATAGGTCAGTTTCCTTCTTTCCAGTTCAGCGAGCAGTGCTTTTCCGTCAGGGTTGAAGTGCTTCCATGCGCGTTTCCATGTTGCCCACCCCCAGCTGCCTGTCCACTTGATGAGGAACGTGTCTGGCAGGCCGGCAGCCTGCGTAAAGTCGCAAGCCTGTATGTGTCCGACTTTAGGCTCATTCTGATAAACCGTCAGAGCATCGTTCATGAATTTGAGAAAAAACGGAGCGACAATCAGATCGTCTTCCAGAACAATGACTTTCTCATATGTTTCTATTATTTCGCTTACTCCTGCAATGATGCTTTTGGCAAGGCCCCAGTTCTCATTTCTTTCCGTGATGTGAATTTCTTTGAAGCCTTTTATCCGGCGGATATATTTGCGCACTTCGTCAACGGCACTACGGCTGCTTTCATCTTTTGCTTCATCGGAAAAGATGAACAGTTCACTCTGGCCTGCAAGGCTGTTTGCCAGCAGTGATTCGACTATATTGCGTGTGTGTGCCGGGCGGTTATATACGAAGAGTAATATCGGAGCGTAATTCTTGTCCATGGGTTTCATTTGATTTTGAAGAAACATAAACGGTCTGACAGTCTGTCGAACCATCCATACTTGCATGTCTTTCTGTTGTTTCTTTTTTCTGTCAGGCAATTGGAAAGAGATTGCAGCGGCGCTTCAAAGAAGTATTTGTCTACGACAGCACGCTGCTTGTCCAGCAGTTTTCTATATAACTCCGGGTTCCTTTCAATCTTGTCGATGAGGCTGACCGCCTCATCCATTGATTTTACGTTGCATTCGTCAATGATCAGTTCTTTGTGGATCACTTCATTGCGGTTCATTATGGCGAGTGAGCCTAACGATATGGCTTCAGCGACAGAGTTTCCCCTGATGCTTCGCCCTCCCATTTTTACAAAATATTTTGAGTCGTAAATGCATGTCAGGTTTTCGGCTATTCTTTGTCTGTGGAGTATTATCTGAAAGCCTTTGTCCTGCAATGGCTTGAAATGGGCGGGCACTTGGGTTACAGGCCGTTCTTTTGTCGAATTTATTTCCATGAATATTCCCTTTTTTTGCGATGGACGGTTCAATGCCCCTTTCATGATACGCTCCAGGGTGTTTCCGGCTACAAACGTATAGGGAAAATCCACAACTCCGCAATGTGCGGCGACAATGCCTCTTGCCATCTGGTTGAGCGTGATGTCATATCCGAAGCGTGCTTTTCTTGTAGCCATGTTCGCTTCTCCGATCATGTATCCGAAGAGTGTGTTCGGGTAACTCAAGACAAGATGAGTGGGAAGGCTTACGTTGATGGAAATGACAATGTCGTATTTTCCCCAGTCGATGTCATAGCAGCTGACGGCAAATTCCCCGTTTGCGTGAGAGCTTCCCGGCTGTTTGAACTCTTGTCCCGGAATCTTGTCCAATGTCTGGGTTTTCAGAAGATGCAGGTAAGGGGCGATGTGCGGGATGACCTTCCTGTAGATCTGCGTTTCCTGTTCCGGCTCTTCCTTTACGATATAGAAATCGGCTCCCAGCTCTGCCATTAGTCCGATTGGGCCTACTCTTCCTTGTGACGAGAATAAAATGCGTGCCGGATCATGTTCTTCATGAGAACATACGTATAAGTCCTGATAGACTTCCTGCTTTACGAGGGCTATTTTCAGTTTGTTCATAGTTGTTCCTTATTGGAGAAGTCAGTAATTGCTCTTCTTAAAGCCTCAAGATACCCTTTCCCGTATTTGAGGTCAGGTTCCATGTAATTCCCTTCCGCCCATTCATTCCACGATTTCAGGAATACGATCCGATGTTCTTCCGGTTTGTCCTTTACATGCGCGAAAGCTGTCCGGACATGTTTTTCGAATTTCTCCGGCGTTGAGTTGATAAGGATGTGCGCTTTTCTCCCTGAACGTGGCGAGTGGTCCCAGTTGGGTATAATCGTCGGGTAGCAGTCTTCTCTGAGGTCTTCTTTTCCGGAGAAGTATTTTGCGGCACGGCTGTACTCAACAGCCTGCCCCTGTTTGAAGAACAGCTTCATGATTTTCAGCCGCACCCTTTCCGCCAGCGAATAGTCGCGTTTGAAGAAGTGAAAGAGCCGGACCAGGTTGACTGCATCGAACCCCATCTCTTTCATCGGCTCAATGTCTTCTATATTTGCCGTATGCCCGATGAAATGAATCCCCTTCAGTCCGTTTTCAGCGGCCAGCTTTTGCCATAGAGCAATAAAATGAGGAGCGTCGGGCAATTCGAAAGCCGAATAGACCAGAAAGACCGGCTTTCCTTCCACGCGGATATAGCGGTGGTCTTTAAATGCAGGCAATACCGAATGAAAATGCCGGATGTAGTCTTCATCTCCCGGATACAGTTGCTCCATCAGCATTCTGTGTGTTCCGTCCTTGCTGAACTGCTTGTCTTCCCAGCTGTGGTTCGCCCATCCCAGACAGAACGGGAAATCTGGCTTTCCGCTTTTCAGCACTTCTTCAAACGGACGCTTCAGCAGTTCCCTTCCGTTGCCGAACCAATAGTGCCAGTAGCAGAATCCCTCGATGCCATAGGCTTTGGCCATCTCAGCCTGTTCGATTCGGGTTTCCGGAACTCTCAGGTCATAATATCCCAGGTCGGCAGGAACTTTAGGCTGATAGTGTCCCTTGAACAGAGGCTTGGCCTTTCCTACATTGGTCCATTCCGTGAACCCTTTTCCCCACCACCGGTCGTTTTCGGGTGTGGGATGAAACTGAGGCAGATAAAAAGCGATGACACGTATTTTGTTTGTATCCATATCATTTACCGTTTAGTGCGAAGTTTTTCATTTGTTTTCTTGAGGAAACGTTTCAGGCTGTATTTGCGCAGTCTGCGGATTGCAAAGATAGGCAACATTTGCATAAAGTGCGAAACGCATCCGGATTCATTCAGATATTCAAACCATATCCGCTGCTTCATTACTCCCCAGCTGTTCCAAGGTTTCTTTTCACCTACATAGTGAAGCTGGACCGGATGCTCCAATGCATGGGTGAACACTTTCCTTGCCTGTTCCTTATCTTTAGGAAAGCCGTCGTTGTCCTTATAGAATGCAGCTCCTTGTGCATACATTTTATAGTAGCTGTTGCATACGACATATTCAAGCGGCAGGTAGCGTATATCCGGCCAGCAGCACAATATGATCGTGTCCTGTTCCGGCAGGCAGAGGCGCGGATAGTTTTTCCTGTAGAAATCCGTCAGTCGTCTTTGCATGTCATTTTCCCGGATTGACTTCAGGTTCATCAGCAAATAGCCCGCGGCTATTTCTTTCTTCAGCACTTCTGTTTCCGCGGCATTGAACTTGCCCTGATAGTTTTTCATCCGGTTGCTTTCCAGAACCTGTCCGACTCCTGCGAAGTAGAAGTTTTCGTCCGGAAACATGAAAAAGGAGGGAGAGATGTCATCCATGAACACCACATCAACATCCGAGCAAATAATACGGTCGTATTGGGGAAAGATCTCTGCGGCAATCAGCTTATAGTAGATTTCTTTGGAAAAATGCCCTTTTGCCTGTCGGATTTCCTCGCTGTCAAAGGCAGATGTGTCGATGAACTCAACCGAGGCATGGGGAAACCTGCCGACAACCTTTTCAATATTCCTCATGGATGACTCTGTTACGTCTGTGTGCAGCACATAAAGTCTGTAGCTGTATGCGCGGGAGGCGTGTTTCAAGAGAGAATGAAAGGCAACCTCCGCGGGCACGGCGTAATAGTTGTTGAATGTAAAGAATATAGGTATGATGTCCATGCTGTCAGTCTTTTAAAATATAGCATCCGTAATCGCGGATAAAATAGAGGGGGATAAAGAAAGCCCGGAGGCATTGTATGATTCCGGATTTGTCAGTAACCAGCTCCTTTCTGTGCCGCAGGCAAAGATAACATGTTTTGAGGATATTCCAAAGGCTGCCCCGGCTCATGAATAGGGCGGCCTTGTGCGTGTCTTTGTCGGCAAAATGGAGTCGGACACATAGCGTGAAGTATTTCCTTGTCGTTTCTCTGTTCTTCTTGAGAGATAAAGCTTTGACTGCGCGGATATATCCGTCCAGTTTGCTTTCCTGCCTTTTCTTTCCGGAGAAAGTTGCCGCATTGTCGTGCCTGCGCCACCTGACCAGCGGTTCGTTGATGTATCTGATGCGCCCGAGGCTTCTGCTTGCGGTATAGATGAAGTAGTCGTATGACAGGTTCAGTGTAAGGAACGGCTTGATCAGGCCGAGCACTTCTTTCCGGAACATAATCTGATGTCCGAAGCTTTGCGGCATCAGGAGGGCGGAAAGCGAGCTTGGATAGGCTGGCAGTTGTCTGGTGTGCAACTTTCCCAATCTTCCCTGCGAGTTGAACAGAACCGAGTTGTGGAATACCAGTGCATTCTCTTCCATCGCCCTTGCCAGAATCTCTATTTTTCTTTCACTCCAGATATCATCCTGATCGCAGCAGGCTATCAGTTCTCCGGATGCTTTGCTGCAGGCGTCGAAGAAATTGCGGTTGAACCCCAGTTGGCGGGAGTTCCGGAAAACCGTTATGTTCGCTTCGGGATACCGCTGCCGGTATTCTTCGGCTATGGCAACCGTTCCGTCTGTCGACCCGTCGTCCTGTACTATCAGCTCATGCAGCGGATAGGTCTGGCTCATCAGTGAATCCAGTTGCTCACGGAGGTATTTGCTTCCGTTGTAAGTGCACATGACCACAGAAACCGTTTTCATTTCTTTTTCTTGATTAAGTATTGGATGCTTTCCTTGAATGTCACCGAGCCGCTTGCCCACATGACCGACGTGTAGATGGCGGCGGCAAACAGAATCTTGAGGAGGAGCGTGAGATAAATGTTTTCGGTGCATAAGCCGACCAGAAAGCCGGTCAGCAGCATGGTTCCTCCTGCGGTGAGGCAGAAAGGCAGGATGTCGGCTAAAGCCTCGAAAAGGTTCAGGCGGATTTCTTTCCATACGAAATACTGCCACACGAACAGCCAGAGGATGTTTATCCCTATATAGCAGCGTATCATTACGGGAATACCGTAAGGATGGCAGGCAATCATGGCCGCAACCTGTACCATTCCCTGGATGATGGTGTTCCACATGAAGATGTGTGACTTTCCCTTGCTTATGATCAGATTTGAATAGAGGCCTACAAGACTGGTAAAGGCGCTTCCGATGCACAGCATCTGCAGAATATGGGAACTTTCCGCCCATTTCGACGTGATGGCGATGGTTATCAGTTCTGTTGCAATCAGCGAGAGGCCGAACAGTGAAGGGAAGGCGAGAAAAGAGGTGAAGCGGAGCATCTTCCGGAATACGCGTTTCTGGCGTTCCTTTTCGTCGGCTACCTTAGCGAGAATCGGCTGTGCCACACCGTTTATCATCCCTGTGATGACCGAATATCCCATGTAGTTCCATTTGTTGGCCTGGTTGAAGTCGCCGACTTCTTTCTCTGAGTAGAATTTTCCGAGCACGACCGACAGTATGTTGTAGTTGATGTGGCCGAAAATGTTGGTGATGAGCAGGCGGCTGCTGAAGGACAGCATTCCTTTCAAGGGACTGAAGTCGATGCGGAAAGAAGGCCTCCAGGGAGAAAAATGCCAGTAGAGCGCAGTGACGGAAGCGACATATACGATGTTTTGTGTGGCGATGCCCCAGTAGGCAAACCCGTTGAGCGCAAGAACGACTCCCACAGTGCCGGAGATGACGAGGCCTGCGAACATGGAAACGGCACGCTGTTTGACCATCAGATTCCGGAACATGTAGGCACTCTGGGCTGTCCCCAGGCTTGAGATGAAGAAGCCGAGAAACGAGTAGCGCGACAATGCCTCAAGCTCGGGCGTGTTGTAGAACCTTGCGATCAGGGGAGCGGACAGCGACAGAAGCAGATAGAGGGTGAGGCCGGCCAGCGAGCTGAACCAGAATACGGCATTGTAGTCTTCGTGCCGGATTGCCTTCTTGTTGGCCAGTGCAGCCGTAAACCCGCTTTCCTGAATCGAACTGGCGATAAGCGAGAAGATGCTCAGCATGCCGACCATTCCATAGTCTGCGCGCGAAAGGATGCGCGCAAGAAAAATTCCGAAGAAAAGGTTGAGCAGCTGCTGGGCTCCGTTGCTTAATCCTCCCCACAACAGGCCTTTCGCGGTCTTTTCCTTTAATGATTGTTCGGGCATATTGCAAGATTAAAAGATGAAACACAGATTAACGCAGATCAGCGCGGATTTTGTATGTTTAGAATCTGCGGAAATCTGCGTTAATCTGCGTTTCAGGATAAAAAGATTACTTCACTTCGCTGCCCGGCTTCACCTCACGCAAGACGGAAGTGACCGCCAGCGAGCCGTCGAAGTTTTCGGCGCTGAGAATCATGCCTTCGCTCACCAGGCCGTTCTTGAACTGGCGCGGAGCGAGGTTGGCGATGAACAGCACCTGCTTGCCTACCAGCTCTTCGGGCTTGTAGTGCTGGGCGATGCCGCTCACGATGGTGCGGTTCTCCAGCCCGTCGGCAATCTTGAATTTCAGCAGTTTCTTCATCTTGGGCACATTTTCGCACTCCAGCACCGTGCCCACGCGGATGTCCAGCTTGTCGAAGTCTTCGATGGATACGGTCGGCTTGATCGGATTGGCCTTGTAGTTGGCGGCTTCGTTCGCTTTCTTGGTGGCGAGCAGCTTGTCAATCTGTGCCTGGATGGTTTCGTCCTCAATCTTTTCAAACAGCAGTTCCGCCTTGTTCAGCGCATGTCCTGCCTCCAGCAGGTCGGTGCGTCCCAACTGTTCCCAGTTGAAGCTTTCCATGTTCAGCATCTTGCGGAGCTTCTCGGAACTGAACGGCAGGAAGGGTTCGAAGGCGATGGAGAGGTTTGCCACCAGTTGCAGGGCAATGTGCAGGATGGTTGCCACACGGTTCATGTCGGTCTTCGCCAGCTTCCACGGTTCGGTGTCGGCCAGGTATTTGTTGCCGATGCGTGCCAGATTCATGGCCTCCTTCTGTGCATCGCGGAACTTGAATGCATCGAGCAGCTTTTCCACTTGAACCTTCACGTCGGCAAACTCCCGGAGAGTTTCCTTGTCGTAGTCGGTCAGTTCGCCGCAGGCAGGAACCTTTCCTTCAAAGTATTTGTGGGTGAGCACCAGCGCACGGTTCACGAAGTTGCCGTATACGGCCACCAGTTCGTTGTTGTTGCGTGCCTGGAAGTCCTTCCATGTAAAGTCGTTGTCTTTCGTTTCCGGCGCGTTGGCGGTGAGCACATAGCGCAGCACGTCCTGCTTTCCGGGGAAATCCTGAAGGTATTCGTGCAGCCATACCGCCCAGTTGCGTGAGGTGGATATCTTGTCGCCTTCCAGATTGAGGAACTCGTTTGCCGGCACGTTGTCGGGCAGGATGTAGCTTCCTTCCGCCTTCAGCATGGCGGGGAACACGATGCAGTGGAACACGATGTTGTCTTTTCCGATGAAATGGACGAGGCGTGTTTCGGGGTCTTTCCACCATTTCTCCCACGAGTCGGGAAGCAGTTCTTTTGTGTTCGAGATGTAGCCGATGGGTGCGTCAAACCATACGTAGAGCACCTTTCCTTCGGCTCCCTCTACCGGAACGGGGATTCCCCAGTCGAGGTCGCGGCTCACGGCGCGCGGCTGAAGTCCCATGTCGAGCCAGCTCTTGCACTGGCCGTACACGTTGGGCCGCCATTCCTTGTGGTCTTCCAGAATCCATTGGCGCAGCCATGCCTCGTGCTTGTCGAGCGGCAGATACCAGTGGGTGGTTTCCTTCATCACCGGCTGGCTTCCGCTGATGGCGCTCTTCGGATTGATAAGTTCCGTGGGCGAAAGCGTGGAGCCGCACTTCTCGCACTGGTCGCCGTATGCGCCCTGCGCATGGCAGCGCGGACATTCTCCCGTGATATAGCGGTCGGCAAGGAAAGTCTTGGCCTCTTCATCGTAGTATTGCATGGAGGTCTTTTCGATGAACTCTCCTTTGTCATAAAGCTTGCGGAAGAAGTCGGATGCCGTGTCGTGGTGCACTTTTGATGAGGTGCGTCCGTACACGTCGAACGAGATGCCGAACTCCTTGAACGAGTCGCGGATAAGCGTGTGGTAGCGGTCTACGATGTCCTGCGGCGTGCAGCCTTCCTTTTTTGCCCGGATGGTGATGGGTACTCCGTGTTCGTCGGAGCCGCCGATAAAGAGTACGTCCTCCTTCTTCAGGCGGAGGTAGCGCACGTAAATGTCTGCCGGCACATAGACTCCTGCCAGGTGGCCGATATGCACCGGTCCGTTGGCATAGGGCAGAGCCGAGGTGACAGTTGTCCGTTTGAATTTCTTTTCCATATATTTCTGTTTTTTTCCTGATACGATATTAGCTCTGCAAAGATACAGATTATTAATGAATAAATGCGGGGTAGGGAAGCAGAATTTGCGCTTTGCCCCGTCTTTGGCGTTCCGCCTCCCGAAGCGCGGAATCATAAATCTTCCGGAAACGGGGATTTGCTGACGGAATGCTGGAATATCGTCGTTCTCACTGACAGGGCTTGCTGCGGTTTCCGTCCGTTTAGGGATGAATTGTTAATAAAATTCGGCATTTATCCCTTTTATAGGGCTTGCAAGTAGGGGCGAAATTGCATCTGCCGGTAAAAAAGAAGCGTTTTTATGCGGGAAATGACGGGACATTTCATGTCAGATTCCCCGTCATTCCTTGCAGGATGTTGGAATATGTCAGAAAAATGTCCCGTTATCTTTTTGAATCAGTCTGTTCTGCCCCGTTTCTTTTTCTGGAATCCTTGTGAAAAATGATACTTTTGAAATGATAAAATGTTCGGATTATGCCGTATTCTTGGCTTTCTGCCGGTTCTGTTTGTCGGATTCTTTGCTTATGCCATGGAAATGCGGTTTGCGGTGGAAAAGTGATTCCGTTTGAACGGTTCTCCCTGCGTAATTTCTGCCATGTTCTGCCGGAGCTCGGAAATGGCGGAATCTCGGTCCTTCGGATTGTCATTGTGTCAGTTTGTCAAATGATGGAAGTCCCTTTGTGAAAGGTGAATGAATGTTATATTTCTGTGTCTTAATTTCTGTTGTTTTGTTTGTCTTGTGTTAATGCAGCTTTTGTCCAGTTTTATTTCAAGGTATTTGTTTGCATATTTGTAAAAAAATCTTTTTCTTTACACAAAACATGCTAAACCTTAAAGTTATGAGAAGCACAGGTCTTATTCTGTTGTTCATTCTGTTCGTGTGCGGCTGTACATCGAACAGATACGAGGACGGAGCGTGGGAGGTTGCCGAGACCTCCGCAACCAATGGGGAAGAACTTTCCCGTTTTCTGGAACATTACAAGGACGGCGGCGATAGGAAAAAGTACGAAGCCGCCTGCTTCCTGGTCTGCAACATGCCCGGCAAGTATTCCGTGACGGGCGGCAGGCCCGTCTATGACGTGGACGTGGTGAAGGCCGATTCGCTGGTCCGCTCGCTTGAAGCCTCGTTTGCCCTGCGCGGGTCATCGCCCTATCTGAAAGACTACAGCTTCGGGCAGTTTCTGGAATACATACTTCCATACCGTGTGGCGAACGAGCCGCTGGAATACGGGTGGAAAGAGGACTGCCCGAACCGTTTTGCTCCGGAAAAGGGAATGGGAATAAAGGAAGCCGCCGATGCCGTCAACGCGCAGGTAAGGCTCGACCTCTCTCCGGCAAGCTACGGCGACCTTCCCCAGTCGTATTCCTCGCTCATGAAGAACGGCTTCGGCAAGTGTGACGACCGTACCGCCCTGCTTGTCATGGCATTGCGGGCCGCCGGCATCCCGTCTGCCTACGAGTTTGTCCCCCAATGGGGCAGCAGCAACAACGGGCATTCGTTCGTGTCGGTCATCTTGCCAGACGGTTCCGTCTATCCGCTCCAGAATACGGACAAGGCGACGGGCGACGGCTACCTCTCGCGCAAGCCCACCAAGATTTACCGTAAGATGTATGAACTGCAGGGCGGCGGACCGTCCGGCAATGACTCTTCCATTCCGGAACTGTTCCGTTACGGGGACCTGCTGGACGTGACCTCCCTCCATCGGGTCGGTTCCCGTGACGTGGAAATCAATGCGAAGGGGAACGGGCGGAAAGGCGGCCTTTATCTTGCCGCGTTCCTTCCGGGCGGCTGGAATCCGGTCGCCGAATCCCATACCGGCCTGTTTAAAGATGTAAGTACAGGTACACGCCTTGACATGCCGAAAGAGAGCGAGGCAGAGGGGCTGGGCGACGGGGTGGTGTATCTTCCCGTCCGCTGGAACAGCGGCAGGGCTGAAGCTGCGGGCAATCCCGTAATCGTTTCCGACAGTGCCGTCCGTGAAATCATTCCGGACACGGCAGTCCGTGAAACGGTGCGGCTGCTCCGGAAATATCCGCTGAACGCCCGCATCGTCAGCTTCGCGAAGCTGATGGTGATGGGACGGTTTGAGGGTGCGAACCGGGCGGACTTCTCGGATGCGGAAACCGTTTACCGCATTCTGGACACGCCGGAATGCCGGATGCAGCGTGTTGTTCCGGACACGGACAAGGCGTTCCGTTATGTCCGCTACATCCGCCCGAAAGGCACGTTCAGCATTGCGGAACTTGCCTTGTACCGTCCGGACGGCAGTCCGATACCGTTCCGTCCGGTGGTTTGCGAAGCCCTTTCGGAAGACAGTCTGGCAGACAATGTGTTCGATTCCGATCCGCTCACCTATTACCAGACGGGCGGAGGCATTGAGCTGTGGGCGGGTGCCGACATGGGCAGGCCGACGGCTGTCGGCTCGATCGGCTTTGCTCCCCGCAACGACGACAACGCGGTCAACTCCCGCGACTCGTATGAGCTGTTCTGGTGGGACGGGGGATGGAAGAGCCTGGGCGTGCGCACCGCCTCTTCCGACACGCTGGTCTATGAGAATGTGCCGGAACATGCGCTGCTCTGGCTGCGCGACCTGACACGGGGCAGGGAGGAACGTCCGTTCACATACGAGAACGGGCGGCAGGTATGGTGGTAAGAGACAAGAACCTTTTAAAATAAAGTTTATGAGAACAATTCTGTTTCTGTCCGCGCTTCTGATTGGAAGTGCGGGCTATGCGCAGCAGATGCAGGATGCGACCAACAAGGACCGCAGGCCGTATATGACCGCGACCTACCACATCCACAGCATCAAGACGCGCAACTACGAGCAGCTCCGCAAGCGGCTGCTCAAGGCCAACGACAGGCTGAAGGACAGGGTGATGAGTGCGGAGCGTTTCAGGGCCGAGCAGAAGAAGCTTTACCATCTGTACGGCGACACCATCAGCCAACTTTTCGACAAGGGACGCTCGCGCACATGGAGCCGGATTACGCAGGAACTGGAACGCTACCAGATGCTGAGCGAGGTGAAGCTCACTCCGCGTGACAAGATGCTTGCCCTACACAAGCTGGAGGGCGAATGGGAGAAGGAGCGTGAAGCGATGTGGAAGGGCAGCGATACGGAAGCCCGGAAGCAGGCGAAGGAGGCGGACATGATAGCTGAGTTGAACGGAGAAATCCGCAAGCTGCTCGGCACGGACGTGGGCAACTGGTACATCGAGAACAAGATGCTGGACTTCATGGCGCTGATGAACATGGACAAGTACAAGACTTCGTATAAGAACGGCCACACCATTGCGGAGATAGAGCTGAAGTTCAGAAAGAAGCGTGCCGACATCCTGAAGACGAAGAAGAAGTATGCCGAGAAGGAGGTGGAGTCTATGAAGAACGACGAGAAGAAGGAGCAGGAAATTTTCGCTTCCGTTCCGGCGGACGTGGCGAACCGGTGGAAGAAGGTGAATGCCGCCGTGCTGGACTATACCTTGCAGAACCGCTACGGCCTGAACCTGTCGCAGGTGACTAAGTTCAAGGCGGAATACAACAAGTATGCCATTGAGGAATACAAGATTCTGAACGCGAAGAAACTCTCGCCGGCTGACCGCTATGCGCGGCTGGACAAGCTGGGCGACAAATTCTGCCAGAAAGTCAAGCCGCTGTTCTCTGCGGAGAACTACGTAAAGTGGCAGGGCTGGTGGAAATATGACTTTGAGCGGAGGATGAAACGGAAAGGACTTAAATAGTTTGTGTTATGAAGAAAAAGTATTGTTATTATGGCGCTTCTCTCCTGCCTGCCTTTGTCTGTTGGCTGGCAGGATGTACGGACGAGTTCCTTCCTTCTCCTGCTGTGCAGACTGAACTGAAGGAGTTTGCGCTGGAGGAGGCCCAGGAATATTTCCGCAGCGAGGCGGAAAAGGAAGGTGTGCGTTCGCGTGGGGAGTCGGAGGTGAAGGCTCTTTCTCCCGGTGACTTCGTGCCTGACTGGGACGGTGCGGTAGGTTCTTCCAGCAACGGGCTGGCTTGTTATGACGTTCCCATTGAGGCGGATTACAGGTACAAGGCTGTCTATGCGGAGGAAAGACACGGCACGGTGTCTGCCGAACAGGTGAGCGTATACCAGAAGCTGATAATCGTGAAGGACGTGAAGTCGGAGCGTATGTCGCAGTATATCCTGACGCTCATTCCCTCGAAGGCGTATGACGCACGCTACGGCAGTTCCGTCTGCGGACGTTTCATCACCCGTTCGGACAAGGGCGGCTTCAGCGGCGTCGCCGTCTATTCGTGCGTTTACTCTGCCTATACGGCCCGTGTGGACACCTATAAGGACGGCGTGAAGCGGGAGGGCGTGTTTCTTCTGGACGGGATGGAAAGGGGTGTGTCGGATGCAAAAGCGGATTATGCGCGTTCGCTCGTTTCCTCCCTGCAAATATTGAGGGGCAGGCGTCCTTTGAGCCGCGGGGAGTATGACGGTGACTATTATGTGGACTACACTTATGATGACACTTACGATGAGATATATGACGGCGGCTGGTTTGATGAGATCGTCGTTACTCCTGACCCTGTATGGGACGGTGTGGGTGCAGACGGCCTTACGAATGACGAATGGATGAGCAGCACTACTCCAGACAGCACTGTTGACCCTTCTCCTGAAGATGGCACATCGAATGAGACGGATGACGTTACCACTTCTGATGACGGAGGAAATCAGCCGCAGGCTCCTGAAGAACCTGACGTGCAGCTTTCAGGATTCAATGCGAGTGAACTTCAGAAAGTAAAAAGTGCGATAACATCTTTGCAGCAGCGTCTTCCGGAACTGAAACTTGATGCTTTAAAAATAGAGAAAGGAATTACAGTTGGATATGCAGGGGTTAACAATGGCGTGATTTTATTGAGTGACAAATTCTTTGGTCCGACAGATTTAAGTACAAAAGTCGGATATGCCATACCTTCACCTAATGATCAGGTAGCAATATTATGGCATGAAATATATCATTGGCAAAATAATCATAATGCAAGTACTAAATTATACGGTGTTTCGACGTTCATGCCTTCTTATGTACCGCCAGAAATAGAGGAAAAAATAAAAGAGGAGTTAAAAGAGTGGGTGCCGGGGATTGATAGTGTGTTACTTGAAGAATGTTATAAAAATGAAATAACAATAGATTCTGTGAAATCGATAGAATTTTATATAAATGAATTAGAAACATATGGAAAAGAAAAAGAATTGTATCCTGATAGTTTTGTGTCTGATGGATATAGAATGGAGCGAGAATTTAAGATATGGAGTTATGAACAGCATATAGAGGCAGAAAAAAATAATAAGACAAATGGAGAATAGTAAACTTCTACAAATACAAAATCAGAGTCGTTGGTGATATAGATCTTGTTGAAAAGTATCTATTTATATTTTATTGTTATGTCTAATCATTTAAATTATGAAATATGAAACTCTATGTTAAATGTACAATCATTGTGTTCTTGTTTGGAATCTGTTATGGTGCAAGATGCCAAAATGTTGATTTTCAGATTAATGTCGTTGACAATGTGCTGCATTATATAGTTGTGAACAAGACTGGGAATGATATATATTTGTTGCAGAACAGTGAGGCCAATATAGAAGGAGGGTCACATTGTGTCATTGCTTGTAATAATAACTCAAAAATACTTCCGGTTATGGATAGGCGCCTCGTCTTGATTAAGTCAGAAGAAAGATATATTTATGATATCTGCTTGACGGACTATAAGCATCAACAGCCTGTAGAAATTTATTGCAAAGCGGTAGTAGTTGGTAAGGATAAAAATGGAAAGGGCTATACAAAAAAAATCAGCAAACATCTAAGCTTTTGAGCATTCATGATAAAAAAGTTAAAATTAATATGTTTCTGTGTGTTTTGTTTCTTTCCTGTCTTGTGCCTTAAAAGTCAGGATGTAGATTTTAGTGTAGCAAGAGATGGAAACGAAGTGATTTACAAAGTCGTTAATCATGGAGAAAAGTTTGTATTGTTGCGTGAAACTTATGTGAATTTGGGTACCGGCTCCCATCTTTTTATACGATGCAAGAAACCAGACGGCATGATTTGTGATTATATTTTGCCGATACTGGACAAACAAATCATAAAAGTGGATCTGGGAGAAAGCTATGTCCGTACCATTGATATATCTCGTTATATTCCGGATGGAATTATTGAAGAAATCAGCGCCGTTGCCAGCTTGTCGTTTCGGGATGAACAGGGCGAGTATAAGATTGTCAGGTTAGTGAAAGAAATTCCATGAACCTGCGGTGTATAGGTATCGTGCGGAGCGGCGGAATGCCGCTCCTGTTTCTTTGTCTGCAGATCTGTTTCCATCGGGATGTCCCGGCGGATGTGTGGAAGTATGATCTTGAGCGTCGGATGAAACGGAAAGGACTTAAATAGGTGATGTTATGAAGAAAAAGTATTGTTATTGTAGGGCTTTTCTCCTGCCAGTCTTTGTCTTCTGGCTGGCGGGATGTACGGACGAGTTCCTTCCTTCTCCTGCTGTGCAGACTGAACTGAAGGAGTTTGCACTGGAGGAGGCTCAGGAGTATTTCCGCAGCGAGGCGGAAAAGGAAGGCGCGCGTTCGCGTGGGGAGTCGGAGATGAAGGCTCTTTCTCCCGGTGACTTCGTGCCTGACTGGGACGGTGCGGTAGGTTCTTCCAGCAACGGGCTGGCCTGTTATGACGTTCCCATCGAGGCGGATTACAGGTACAAGGCCGTCTATGCGGAGGAAAGGCACGGCACGGTGTCTGCCGAACAGGTGAGCGTATACCAGAAGCTGATAATCGTGAAGGACGTGAAGTCGGATCGTATGTCGCAGTACATCCTGACGCTCATTCCCTCGAAGGCGTATGACGCACGCTACGGCAGTTCCGTCTGCGACCGCTTCATCACCCGTTCGGACAAGGGTGGCTTCAGCGGTATCGCCGTCTATTCGTGCGTTTACTCTGCCTATACGGCCCGTGTGGACACCTATAAGGACGGCGTGAAGCGGGAGGGCGTGTTTCTTCTGAATCATACGGACAGGGATGTGTCGGATGCAAAAGCGGATTATGCGCGTTCGCTCGTTTCCTCCCTGCAGATATTGAGGGGCAGGCGTCCTTTGAGCCGCGGGGAGTATGACGGTGACTATTATGTGGACTACACTTATGATGACACTTACGATGAGATATATGACGGCGGCTGGTTTGATGAGATCGTCGTTACTCCTGACCCTGTATGGGACGGTGTGGGTGCAGACGGCCTTACGAATGACGAATGGATGAGCAGCACGACTCCTGACAGCACTGTTGACCCTTCTCCTGAAGATGGCACATCGAATGAGACGGATGACGTTACTACTTCTGATAACGGAGGAAATCAGGAGCAGTCTGGAGAACCTGACGTGCAGTTTTCAGGGTTTAATGCGAGTGAACTTCAGAAAGTAAAAAGTGCGATAACATCTTTGCAGCAGCGTTTCCCAAATTTGAATCTTAATGGATTGAGAATCCAAAAAGGTAAATGGAATGGGAATGGAGGGATTAGTAAAGATGGAACTATTTTGCTTAAAAATGGATACTTCAATTTACCTCTTGCTCTTGACAGAACTTGTGTATTGTGGCATGAAATATATCATTTGCAAAATGGTCATAACGCAGGTGGTGAATCACATTCAATACCCAGATATGACCCTAAGGTAGTCCCTGAGGAGATAGAATTAAGGATAAAAAATGAAGTAAAAGATGATTTCAACATAACAGATGACAACAGTAAAGAACTTGAATTATATTATCGAGATAGAATTGCAGTCATAAGTGTGATATCTTCTGAATATTATGAGAATGAACTAGAAACTTATGAAAAAGAAAAAGAATTATTTCCAGATGGTTCTATTTCGGAAGACTATAAAAACAATAGAGACTATAATGTGTGGATGTATGAACAAAAGCTTATAGCTGCTCGTAATAATAATTATTAAAGTGAATTAACAATGGGAACTTATATAAAATATTTGATTTTTTTCGCTCTTTTGTGTTCGTGTGTAAATCTCAAAGGACAAGACGTGAATTTTAGTGTTGTACTGAATGGGAATATTGTAAATTATACAGTTCAGAACAATACATCAAAAGATATGTATATAATTCAACATCGGGAGCCAACTATGGAGAATGGTTCTCATTGTCTTATTACTTATAAGGATAAAGATGGAAATGTGAATTATGAGATGTTACCTGTGATAAATAAATTAGCTGTTTTGATAAAGCCCAAAGAGTGTTACAATTATGATATTGATATTTCTTCATATAAGAAACAGGGAATTATTAGAGTTTATTGTAAGTTAGCCGTAATAGTTAAAGAGGAGAATGATAAACCTTATATAAAGAAGTATGATAAATATATAACTTTCTAAATCATGTTAGGTTTCCTGCTTCAAGATTTTTACCGTTGATGGATTATGATTCGCAAAATAGAAGGTGGGTTCCGTTGAAAGAATTGCCGGCCGGGCAACAGTTCATACAGGTATATAATTTGACTCAGGCACTTGCGTGGAATGCAAGAAAAGCCCAGGTCTCTTTGGCGGTAGCTTATAGGAAGGACAATCGTTTTGAATCGGAACATTTGCATAAGGAATTTGTTTTTTAGCTGTTTAGTTGGAAAATTATTTTATTTTGCAGAGCGGCGCAATGCCGCTCCTGCTTCTTTGTCTGCTGGCATGTTTTCATCGGGTGTGTCAGGGCTCAGAAGTCTGATTTTGTGAGCAGAGGAAAGGCGCGGTACAGTGTCTGCCGAGCAGGTGAGCGTGTACCAGAATCTGATAATCGTGAAGGACGTGAAGTCGGATCGTATGTCGCAGTATATCCTGACGCTCATTCCCTCGAAGGCGTATGACGCACGCTACGGCAGTTCCGTCTGCGGACGTTTCATCACCCGTTCGGACAAGGGCGGCTTCAGCGGCGTCGCCGTCTATTCGTGCGTTTACTCTGCCTATACGGCCCGTGTGGACACCTATAAGGACGGCGTGAAGCGGGAGGGCGTGTTTCTTCTGGACGGGATGGAAAGGGGTGTGTCGGGTGCAAAAGCGGATTATGCGCGTTCGCTTGTTTCCTCCCTGCAAATATTGAGGGGCAGGCGTCCTTTGAGCCGCGGGGAGTATGACGGTGACTATTATGTGGACTACACTTATGATGACACTTACGATGAGATATATGACGGCGGCTGGTTTGATGAGATTGTCGTTACTCCTGACCCTATATGGGACGGTGTGGGTGCAGACGGTCTTACGAATGACGAATGGATGAGCAGCACGACTCCTGACAGTACTGTTGACCCTTCTCCGGAAGATGGCACATCGAATGAGACGGATGACGTTGTTTCTCCAGATAATACGGAGGTGAATCAGAGTCCTCATAATTATAATGAGGCCGGTTTGTCTGATGTGTTACGGGCCGTTTCTCCAATATTGCAAGCCAAAGGGATTGATGTGAGCCAGTACAAAATACGTTTGAATGAGGAAATGTGTTGGTCAAATGCGAGAACGCTTCCTGACAATACGATTGAAGTTTGTCAAGAGTTCTTTAAGTATTCATCCAATGACCAGGCTTCCATTATTTGGCATGAAATTTATCATGTAAATCATGAACATAATAAAGAAATGACTTCTTCAGGTGGACATATATCTTTATCAATGCCTCCGGATGAAATTTGCCTAAGTTTTAAGACTTATCTGAATTGGTATTATAAAGATATTTCCGATGAGAAAGCTAGAGATGATTTTATCGATTCACATTTAAAAGGAGACTTAGATGTCACCGATATTAGATCTTCTCAATGGTATCACAATGAGGTGGAAACTTATCAGGCTGAAAAAAATAATGGGATAGAGAAATCTGACTATTATGAAGGAATGGTTGACTTTCTGTTGTGGAAATATGGAGAATTAGAGAAATTGACAGATTAAAAATGAACAGAAAAATATGAGAACTATTTTAATTATAATATTTGTTTTGTTTCCGTTTGTGGCATTTTCACAAATAGAAACGCATTTGTCTTTTAACCGGACAGACCGGACGTTGGTTCTTGTTGTGAAAAATAGTACAGATAAATTGTTCCGCTTATGTCCTTATCCAAATCATGACCCTTATGTTAAATCTGGAGTCTCTTCTTTTGTGGTCTTGAAATATAAAGATGTGAGTGGAAAAGTGCTTTTTAGAAGATCGTTTTTCCTTTTTGAACAATTACCTATATCTGAATCTACAAAAGGCAAATTCCTTTTCAAGTACGGTGAAAATAAGTATGTTTACGACCTAAAGAAATTATATAAGGGTAATATAAATGATATTTATTCAGTTGATATCCATGTTCAGATAGAAGCTGTATCTTTGAAGAATAAGAAAGATGTTTACAAGGAAGTGATAGACAAAACTTATCAATTCAAGTAGGGGGGATTGTCGCAATGAATAGCGGGCAATTTTTTATCATGCGGAGCGGCGCAATGCCGCTCCTGCTTCTCTGTCTGCTGATGTGTTTCCATCGGGATGTTCCGGTGGACGTGGCAGGGCTGGTGGAAATATGACTTTGAGCGGAGGATGAAACGGAAAGGACTGATTTAAAATATGATTGAAAGCAGTATGACAATGGAAAGAATTGGTTATTTTTGCAGGCGGCATGTGCTGCCGCTCCTTCTGCTTCCCCTGCTGCTGTCGGGGTGCGTGGACGAGTTCCCGGTGACGACGGAAGTTCCTTATGGCGGCGACGGTAAGGGTCTTTCCGTGGAGGAGGCGAAGACGTTCTTTGAAAGCTATGTATCCGGAAAGGCTTCCCGTTCGGTTGAACCGGAGGAGCATGACAACGGGTTCTATATCAGCCGCTTGATGCTTCCGGTAGGCGAATTTGTTCCAAGCTGGGAGGAGGGCCTTTCCACGGACGCACCGTCCCTTTACAGCGTGGATGTTCCCGTGCGTTCTGACTTCAGCTTCCGTGTGCTGCGTGTAGACAAGGGCAGTGGGAAGGTTTATCAGACGAAGTGCTGGCACAAGCTGTTGGTCGTGAAGGATCCGAAGAGCGGCAGTATGGGCTGCTTCATCGCCTTCTTCATTCGGCGGCGACATCGGGCGTGTCCTGACGAACGGTGAGGAGATGGGAAGCTATTCCGGCGTGAAGGTATATACGACCCTGGAGGGCCGCCGTGTGCGCGTGAACCGTTACGAGAACGGCAAGAAGGTCGAGGGCATCTACATTGACGGTGCAGTTGACAGGGAGGACTATACTTTCCGCATGCTCCATTCGGAGAAGATACTCGGCAAGGTCTGGCTTCAGCGTTCGCGTCCGAGGACGCCCGTGAGCCGCGGTGAGGACGACTGGGTTGATGACTTCTGGGACGACTGGTGGGACGGCACGTTCGATGATGATTCGTGGTCTGATGACAGCAACAATGACAGCGATAATCCTCTTGACACGGGCAACGACAATTTTGTTCAGGTCGGTAT